>JBBQOJ010000033.1:0-10778 GCA_038330815.1 Chitinophagales bacterium
ATAGTCCCTCCACCGCCTCCAAAAATTTTAATGTGTCCGCAACCATTCTCCATTAACAGATCCTTCATGTATTTGAAAAATTCAACATGCCCACCCTGGTAGCTTGTAATCGCAATCGCGGCGGCATCTTCCTCGATAGCACACTCCACAATTTCATGTACGCTCCTGTTATGACCAAGGTGTATAATTTCCGCCCCTTTCGACTGGAGGATACGTCGCATGATATTGATCGCTGCATCATGGCCATCAAATAATGCAGCTGCCGTTACGATTCTTATTTTTGGGGCAATAATTGAATTCATATGTATTTTAATTTGTACACTACCAGGTGGGTGATTGATCACTTATCACCGGTTGATAAGTTACAGTTATCGGCTGGTAACTTTTTAGTTAAAAATTTTACGGGAAGTAGATTTCAACAGGCACCGACCTACCTGACATTCTACGATATTACCTGTTGCTGCCCTCCCGTTTGATAAGAGATCGGCAAGGGGAGCATATAGCTGGCAACCGTATGGCAAAAATACAGCTATGCTATGTAAATGTTAACCCTTGTTAGTTTTTTATCGCTGGTGGTATAACAAAGCAGACAACGGTAATCCCGAAGGGGGTTGACTAAATAACCGCCGGACATCGAACTGCACGCCTAATGAAAAATTAAGGGTGCGATAGTCCAATGCCCTTTCTGTTACTTTAATAGAGGCTCCCAACTGGTATTCCAACTTTACCCCGGGTAAGCCGTTAAAGCCGATGGTATTGGTAAAGCTTGGCTCCCAAAATACAAAGGCCCCCTGGTCGATATCATTAAGGAGGTAGGTTTCCAACTGGGGTGTACTGTAATTGGTATTAATATCTTTGTAATTAATAATACTGAGCCTGGAAGCCACTGCCAGGGCAAAATTTTCTTTTATACGAAACTGGAAGCCAGGCTGAAGAAAAACTTTTATTACGGATGCGGCATGTTGGCGCTGTACGCTGTTACTATTCAAATCTATTCCATCATCAATAAAACTAAACCGGCCCTTTCCCATTCCGGCAAAAACCTGGAACATTACCTTTTCACTTTGATGGAGGGGTGTAAAGTAACCGAGGCCAACTTCTGTAAGGCGCCGCTTATACTTGATAACGGAAACATCCGCCGCATTTTCAGTGCCCCTGTTTCGCTCGGACCGTTGATAATAATTTGCCATAAGGGCAAAATGATTGGTTACCGCCACTGCACCCTGCAGGTCGAAACCATTGCTTTGTTTTCTTTGGTAATCGGAAGAAGTTCCAAGTGTTGAAGACCCTGTAATAGCCGTAGAATAATTAGCGGCCAGTTTAGAATCCCCCTGTTTCACCAGGATAGGAACATTGAGTGCAGACGGGCTATACATGTAGCGGGGTGTGTAGCAGGAGGAGCATAAAGCGATGGTAACTACCATCCGCAACAGCATTAACAGCTTATTCATTTAACTCATCTTAAAAGTAAGTGCGGCAAATTCTTCTACACTGAGGGTTTCAGCCCTTCTGTTAAAAAGCTCTTCCTGTAAAGTAACCGGGTCAAAAAGGCTTTTCACCGCGTTGCGCAGTGTCTTACGTCGTTGGTTAAACGCAGTTTTTACCAGCACTTTAAAAGCCCGCTCACTTCTCACGGTTAGGTTGGTTGTTTTCCTCCTGAGCCTGATAACACCACTTTGCACCTTTGGCGGTGGATTAAAGGATTGGTTACTTACATCAAACAGGTATTCCACCTCGTAAAATGCCTGGATCAAAACACTCAAAACGCCGTATACTTTACTGCCTTCTTTGGAAGCCGCCCGCTCAGCTACTTCTTTTTGAAACATACCAATCACTACCGGCACCTGGTCTTTCCAGTCCAACACTTTGAATAAAATTTGCGTAGATATATTGTACGGAAAATTTCCGATTACAGTGAAGGGATCGGTAAAGGGTTCCTCCATGTCAAGAAAACTTTTTCCAATGATATTATTTTTTAATGCAGGATAGGTAGCTTCCAGGTAAACAATTTTTTCATCATCCAATTCTACCGCTTTAAAATTTATACCGGGGATTTTCACCAGGTGTTTTGTGAGTGCTCCACCACCCGGACCTACCTCCAACAGGTTATTAAATTTATTTTCCATCAAGGCATCTAAAATCTGCCTGATCACCAATTCATCTTTCAGGAAGTGTTGCCCCAAAGATTTTTTTATTCTAAACATAGCAACAAAAGTACGCAAAAAGCCTTCCCGGCTAAGGGAAGGCTTTTTGGTTTTATTGTTAGTGCAGGTTATTCCCGGGTTAGTAACATCAGTTTTTCTGTAAACACTTCACCGTCCATCAACATTTGTATTGCATACATGCCTTCGGGAAAGTGTTGAAGATTGAAAAGTTTTATTACATTGTTTCCCCGGCTTACCAGCCGCTTTTGTACCAATAGGATTTTACCGTTATTGTCCAGCAGTTGAATAGTAACACTTGCCTTTTTGCCGGAAGCAAAGCTAATGTTGATAAACTCCTTTGCAGGGTTAGGTGATATCGTTATCACCGTGGCCGGTTGTTTGATGTTTACCAGGTACCCATTGCTGCAGGCAATATGTCCGCTCCGCGAAATTACCTTTACGCGGTAACTGATTTGGCCCGAACCAACTTTGAACATGTTATCGATGTAATTAAAGCTTTGCAGTTGGTTCAGCAACAGCGTTTCATGAATAGCGGCAACGGTAACAAATGGCCCACCGTTAATGCTTCGTTCCAATTCGAAATGATCCACCGGTGCAGATGAGTTGATTTTCCATTCAAGCCGGGCATTACTTTTTTGCAGGCTGCCGGTTAGTTGCAGGAAGTTTACATAAAGAACCGACCCTACCGATCTCCAGTCGCGGTCTGGTGCGCCTGCCAGCGTTTGTTGCACCGGCGTGCGGCTACCCGGTGAAGCATCTCCTGATAGCACTCCGCCATTTCCCATCCTGTAGGAAGTTCCCTTAATATTTAAAACGGAGTTGAGTGAATCAAACCGATTATCTAAGCCATCACCGTCTGTGTCGAGCAAGGTAAGTGATACATCATCATCGGCGATGCCATTCAGGTTAAAGTCATTTCCTTCGATAATGTCGGGAAAACCATCCGCATCTGTATCCAGGTCGCGGTAGTCGGGTATACCATCACCATCCTTATCAAATACAAAAATACCTGCACCGCCATACCCTACACGAGTATCGTACCGGTTATCCAAACCATCATTGTCGGTATCCGTATAGGTGGGTAATTGGTAAGCCGTGGTGGCCATGCCTTCTATATTGTCCGGTATACCATCGTCATCGGCATCAATATCAAGGTAATCGGGATTGCCACGGCCATCTGTATTACGCAATCCGAGTGATACGAGGGCTTTTACATTAATGCTCCAGCCATCCGTACCGATGGTACCATCAATCCACCCGTCAAAATTGGTATCCGGCAAACCCGATTCTATCACATCTACGATACCATCCCCATCACTGTCGCAGTCGTATGGATTTGCACGGCCATCGCCGTTCGTGTCGGCGCCCGTGCGTAATAAAGCACTGGCGGTATTTTCTGCCACCAGGTCATTCCCTACATCGCCATCCACCAGATCCGACAAACCATCAGCATCTGTATCTGTATACCCATCCAGTAAACCATTGTTATTTGCATCGGTGCCACCTGCTTCCACCACATCCGGTATTCCGTCATTGTCGCTGTCGAGGTCGAAGCAATTTGGCACTCCATCGCCATCCAGGTCAGCTATACCTAATCCCAAACCCGAACCGGTAACACCCGTATTATTGCCGTCAACGTTTTGCGACAGGCCATCGTTATCGGTATCTGTATAATTATCAATTTTACCGTCGCCATTTTCATCGACACCATAGGCTTCTACTGTATCAGGGATACCATCGTTGTCACTATCAAGGTCGAGCATATTGATGATGCCGTCCAGGTCATTGTCAAATCGGTCATCCACACCATCACTGTTGGTGTCTACCCTGCCCGGGAAACTGGTATCAAGGTAGTTGGGTATACCATCGGCATCAGCATCGCCATCTGCCTGGAAATTATCGTTGATGTAATCGTTGTTTACATCCACAAAACCGGGATAAGTGGGGTCAAACGCATTGTTGATACCATTGCTGTTGGCATCCTGAAAAGCAAGGGGCATATTGCTCTCCACATAGTCGGGAAGTCCGTCCTTGTCTTTATCGATATCACATGCTATAAATACCGTTACCCACTGGCAGGCGGTAATATTACAATCACCTTCTGCACGAACATAATAGGTAGTGGTAATAGCGGGGTTTACTATAATAGTGGCGCCTGTTCCGGCAGGCGTACCACCGCAGCTTGCGGTATACCAGCGCCAAACTGCATTGTTGCCCAGTGAACCACCGGTAATACCCAGGGTTACGGCGATGCCAGGACAAATATTGTTTTTATTTTTTGTGGCACCCGCAGCAGCCAGGGAAGGTGCTTTGCCGGAGAGCAACATTCCGGGAGAAGTATATCGACAGCTAATGCTTCCGATGTTACCGGCGGCGGCAATTACCACCCTGTAAAATTTACCGGTATCGATACCTGCTATCACAGGTATGGAATAAGTGGCAGCGGTTGCCCCGGGTATAACAGTATAGGGGCCTGCCAACAGCGAGGCTACTTCCCATTGGTAATCCTTAGCGCCGGGTAATGCAGCAGGATCGTTTAGAGTGGCGGTAAAGGTAGTGGTACCGCCTACACAACCTGCGGCCACTGAATTTACGCTTACTACTGGCAACGCATCACAACTACCAAACTGGATATCATCGATGGCGATATCATTACCACAGCCACCTGGTGCATCATTCACCAGTTCAAAAATGATGTTGGTGTAAGAGGCCGGGCTTATGAATTTTAAACCTAAATGTTGCCAGGTGGTTGCCACAATTGAAGTAGTGGATACTTCCGTAATAATAAGACCAGAAACGCCATCCCTCACCCTTATTTTTATCCTGGGATATTGAAAACCGCCAAAGGCATTACAAATTGTTTGATAGGCAGCGTTACCCGTAAAGGCTGCATAAAATGATAGGGAATATTGCTGGTTAGCACAAAGGTTGGCCTGGAAACTTCCCCGGTACATCACTTCATTATTAGCATCCGCATTTACAACCAGCATTCGACCGTTAGCATTGCCTGTATGATCCGGTAAACTGATAAAGTCGGCAGTATGCGCAAGTTGGGCATTGTTGGTGAGAGTAAATGCCTCGGTGGTGAGTGGTTGGGAAAGGCTGCCCGCATAATTTGTGACGGCCGTGGGGAGGGTTACCCCAAGGCCTGTAACAGGTGTGGGCAGTATAATAGCCAGGCCGGTGCCGGCACCAAAATCCTGTCCGTACAGTACGTTTGTTAACGTAGTACAGGGCGGCGTTAGCGCGGTTACAGAAATAAGGAGGGGTGTTGGCTGATTTTCGCCAACATCATCCGGTTTGTCGTTAAGGTTTAGGTCGGGGTTGCTGCCGTCGGTAGACAAATCCCGCAGGTTGTCGCCAAAAAGACCAATACCGGTTACCGCTACCTGGTTATTGTATACGATACCAGGCTGTAAACCAGCCACTTTACAAGTGATTTGAAGGGTGATCGTATTCTCACCGGGTATATTTGACAATACCGCTCCCGGCAGCAACAGGCTGAAATTACCAGCAGTTTTACCATCAAACAAAGGATTAATACTTATGCCGGATGGCCCGGTATAACCAGTTATGCTGCCGCTGATCAAATTGGCGATTCCGTTAATCCGGTTCAGGGTGTCAAAAGCCTGTACATTGGTAACAGGGGTGCTTCCATAATTTTTTATAATTACTTCGTAAACGATATCATAGGTTTGCGACCCCACCGGGTTTTCAGTTGCCGTCACCAATCGTTTAGCTGCGCCGATACCTGAGATGATGGTGGTCATGTCAGCACTAACATAAAAAGGTGATCCCGGGCTGGCATTGTAGTTAACCGGCAACTGTGCACCGCTTAAGATATTTATTTCCTTATAGGTACTGGAACAACCGGAATTGGCTTTAACACTTCCTACCAATTTACCATCTGAATAGGATAGTCCAATCAGGTTATTGGTAGTGCCTAAATATAGAGAATCGATATAAGTGGCCACCAATGGATTGGCGGTATTATAATCTTTCCAGTTAATGGTAAAGTATTTATTGTTGAAAGATGCCAGCATCTGCCCTCCTGGCGTAAGTACCACGTCACCACTTTGACGGTAAATATACCTTGCACCAAAGTTGATGGGTTTTAATGCCCCTAACGTTCCGTTGGTAAAATCCACTTCCTGCAGTTCCATTTTAAAAATGCCGCTGTTCCGGTACCATTGATCACCATTTACATCGTTGGCCCTAACATACTTTACATCCCTTGCAGTATTATCGTAATACACAATCGCCGGACGGCCATTGGCAACAAACAGTGAACTGTGATACCCGATATCGTTGGCAGCCTCCGCAATCACCGGGGTTGACCATGCACTACCATCTGCATTGGTGGCACGCACGTACTCCAGATCATTATTGGTATCGTCGAAAAAAGAAATAGCGGGATAGCCATTGATGATTTTTAGGGAAGTGTGTGAGCCAACAATACCTCCGGTACTTACCTGTAGCGGGGCTCCCCAGGTAGCGCCGTTGATATCAGTGGCCCTGATATACCGTAGGTCGCCGTCTCCAACATGGTAATAAGAAATTGCGGGATTACCATTGACTATTGCCAGTGAGGTAAACTGGCCAACATTATTGGTGGCATCCAGGGTGATCGGGGTAGCCCAGGCAGTACCGTTGGCATTGGTTGCCCTTACAAACTTAAGATCGCCATTGGTTACATCATAATAACTGATCGCAGGCTGGCCGTTTACTATCTCCATGGAAGTGTATTGGCCAACATTACCTGCAGTGGTTATAGCAACAGGTGTACCCCAGGCGGTGCCATTTGCATCCGTAGCCCGGCTATACCGCAAATCGCCATTGGTTACATCATAATACGAAATCGCAGGGTTGCCATTTACCACCAGCAGGGTGGTGTATTGGCCAATATTACTGGCCGATTCAACGGTAACGGGTGTTCCCCAGGTAGTACCATTGGCGTCGATGGCACGTACATATTTTAAATCGCCATTGGTTACATCATAATACGAAATCGCAGGATTACCATTAACAATAACCAGGGAAGCATATTGCCCCACATCACCTGCAGTGGAAATGCTAATGGGGGTGGCCCAGTTAATGCCATTTGCGTCTGAAGCCCTTACAAATTTCAAATCCCGGTTGGTGCCATCATAATAAGCAATGGCAGGAAACCCGTTAACGGATGCTCCCGACGAGTATTGTCCAACGATACCGGTTTCATCGGGATTAACAGGGGGAATACCAGTAGAATCTACAAAATTGATCTGGTACGCCAGCCCGGTGGCAGGATTAAATTCGACCCCCGCCACAAATTGATTTAGAAATGTTTTATATACCGGTAAGGTTGCCAGGTTAGGACAGGCTGTTGGAAGCCACCGGTAGGTATAGGAATTATATACGCCGGACACCTGGGCGATTTGCGTGAAATACAGGTATCCATCGTAAGGGTTAAAAGTAATACTTGCCAGGTTATCACTAAACCCCGGTGTCGCCAGCGTAGGTTTACAAATAGACCGATGGGTAAGGGTTTTAGTGGTACTGCTGTAACCGAAATATTTTACCGAATCACTGGCTGATCCCGACACTCCGCAGGGGCTTCCAATACCAACCGGAATTGCAACGGTGGCCTGTTGGGCAACAACATCGGCTACCCACCAAAACCCGGCGGTGATCAGTAGCAACATGCGGACAACCCGCTGCGTTAAGCAATATAGATTTTTCATAGGAGGATATTTAAATGCGGGATCAATGTAATTATCTTACAATCGTAATCTGCCTGGTAAACCTTGCCGCATTGGACGATTGTATCTCTACAAAATAACTTCCATCGCTCAAACCAGCCAATCCAATGCGAATAGGGTTATTGTCAGATAAGGATTGTTTCAGTAATTTTTTTACCATTTTCCCGGCTGCATCATATATTTTAATGTCCACTTTTTTATTACCACTTTTACTTTTTATAAGGATGTATTCGCTGGCCGGGTTAGGGGTAATGGTAAATTCATTAACATTGGCACTGCTGGTCAGCGCCAGGATTTTTGAATATATTACCACTCCGTTTAACTGTGTTATTTTTAGACGGTAATAGGTGGTACCATTCCCCGATCCTTTGTCGGTATACGCGAACGCAGTTTGATGAGGAGCAACAGCCGATGGAATAATTCCGATGGCCTCAAAAGCGACGCCATCATTACTACGTTCAATTTGGAAAGAGGCATAATCAGCTGCCTTATCGATGGTCCACCATAACCTTGATTGGCTGGTTTCTTTAATACCACTAAAGTTTAACAGGTTGGCTGCAAGTATGGTAATAGATGGGTCTTTCACAAAACTACCGGTGGCCAACACCTGGTTGAAAGCGTCAAAGGTGATGGTAGTGGGAACAAACGATAAATTAAACTGTATGATATTTGAACCGGTGCTGTTGAGCACACCGTTGTTAACATAGTTCATCATACCGCTTTTATCATACACGATGATCGTAGTATCCGATGCGCCGCCCTGCACCCGGATAGCCAGTGGCATATCAAAATGGCTGATGCCTGAATACAAGGTGGTTTGAGGTAGTTTTAGAATCAGTTGCGTGCCTGAATTATTCCAGGTAGCTGTACTATAATTGGCATAACCCCGGTTGTAAATCCAGTCACTGAAAAATTCACTGAGGTCAAGTGAAGAAACCGCTTCTATATGCCGCTGCACATCTTCGGTAAGGGCATTGCTGAATTTAAGCAATGGATCTGCCTGGTAATTTTTTATTGCCTGGAAAAACTTGGTATCTCCCAGCAGGGTGCGTAACATACTAACCACCATGGCACCACGCTCGTAGATATAAACGGATGGAGAAAAGATGGTAGTGATACTGGTGGTATCGCTCTGGAAGATACTCCTTACCTGGTTACCAGCATTGGTGGCAGAAGATTTAATGCCAGACCGAACGGTAAGGGCCGTTGAACCAGCCGTAACAGCAGGCGCAAATTCAGCGCAAATCACCTCGCTATACCGGGCAAAACTTTCATTCACCCAGATATCGCTCCAGCTTGCACAAGTAACGCTTGCGCCAAACCACTGGTGCCCCAGCTCGTGGGCGATTACACTCCAGTCGGAAGTAGCATTGTAGGTAGAAAAATTCATTCCACTAAAAGTATTATGTTCCATACCTCCGCCAAATCCAAATGTATAATGGCCATATTTTTCCTTCTTAAATGGGTAGTCACCAAATTTATCCGTGAAGGTGGTTAACATGGTAGTGGTTCTGTCTAACACTAATTGTGCAGTGGGGGTATTGGTTTCCGGAAACAGGTAATTATAAAAAGGCATGCTGGTACCATTTATATCTACCATGGTTGGAGAGGCAGGATATTGAACATAGTTGGCAACCGCCAATGCCACCTGGTAGGAGGAAATAGGATAACGATGTTTCCACCAGGTAACCCGGTTGGTAGCAGAAGTTGTTTCGCTCGCTACAATTCCATTGGCAGCAACCTTAAACGCAAGGGGGGTACTGATTACCAAATCCACAGAGTCTGCCTTATCACTTGCTACCCGGCTTTTGCATGGCCACCAGGTAGATGCACCATAGGGCTCAGACAATGTATAAATATAATTTTGTACCGGGCTTCCATGGGTTGACTTTACAAAACCCGTGGCACCGCCAAAATCGGGAATGGTGGGAGGTGTCCCCTTATAAAAAACGGTGATAGAGTCGAGGGTACCTGCAGCAGCAATGGCCGGAATGGTAATTTTCAAAGTATCTACATCTTCCGTTTTGCTGCCGGCAGACAACTTAATACCGTGATAGTATACAGAATCGCAGGCGAGTGTACTGGCAAAATCAAATTTGATGATGCTTAGGGCAGCCTGAACAGTTTTAAAATAAGTGGTAACGCTTCCCCGCACATACTTACCCACTGAGGTATCAGGGTTTAAGCGCAAATTAAGCCGGTAATATTTTACATCATAATCCAATCCAACTACATTGGTTTGCAATCCCGCCATTGCGGAATACATCTTCATTTCATGTTCACGAAACTGTTCATAGGGTGTTACTGGCAGGCCAGGCAACAAGTAGTTATCCCGGCTGATAAATGGGGATGATTGTAAAGCCAGGTCACTTTGCAGAAAGGGCAGTGCCAAATGACTGTTGTTGGCATAAACATACCGGTTCGATTTTTCCTGGGCCGACAAAACATTGAAAAGCGAAAGCGAAAATAAGAGGGTGATAAAGTTTTTCATAAATATGTAATACTTGTTTTTAGGATGCTCTTATAGATTATTTTTATAATCTGACGGAGGGATTAACTATAAACGAAGCAGGCACCAAATAATTGTTTAAAAAAATCAGGATACAATGATTTGCGCAAAAAACACCCTGGCATAGCGTACTATTACCTGGTAAAAAAAGAAAATAAAATAGAAATACGACTATAACATCGTAGAATACCTTATTTGATTACCCTATGCCGGCATTACTAAAAAAGGCACATAAAGCTATAGAACGACTCAATAGCACCATGGCGTATTAACTACCGCCCCTGGATACACGCTTTTTACGTGGGGCGGCGAAAAAGCCAGGAGCAGTTATTGCACTTTAGACGGATGCAATTACTCCCCTTTTTG
>JBBQOJ010000034.1:0-10592 GCA_038330815.1 Chitinophagales bacterium
TCGCTGCAATAATATGATCACTTCGTAAAAAGGGCGGGCATCACCATTTAATTTAAATGCGCCAGGCAACCGGTATAGCAAACAGCCACCCCTGTTGCCGGCTAATAAAACTTACATTTCTTTCAATTGCACTTTTCTGCCGGTTACTGTTAATTGGTGCACCAGGCCTACTTTTAATGCATAGTTTTCTTTACCATGGCTCACCGGGAAGTGATGACAAACGGGATAATCATATCCTTCCACAATATCGGCCAACACTTCGTCGATCGTTTTACCAAACGGGCGTTCAGTATCCCTTACGTCGGTAAATCCCCCTATCACCAGGCCCGCTAGCTTATCCAGTTTTCCACAGCGTAGTAGCTGTTGCAACATGCGGTCGGTACTGTAAATTAATTCGCCGATATCTTCAATAAACAGGATTTTATTTTTTGTATCAATGTCGGAGGCGGTACCAACCAGGTGAGTCAATAGCGAAAGGTTTCCTCCCACCAGTTCGCCGGTGGCAACACCCTGCCGGTTAAGCAGATGCGGTGTGCAGGGATAGTTTCCTTTTTTTCCGGTGATGGCCTTGTAAAGGGAGCGAATGTAAACATTCCCGGCCTCCCCATCATTAAAGGCGGCGGCCATGGGAGCATGGATAGACGCTATTTTGTAACGGGTGTAAATGTGGGCATGTAGTACGGTAATATCACTGAATCCAATAAGCCATTTCGGATGTTTTTTAAAACGCGTAAAGTTTAACCGGTCAATGATCCTGCTAACCCCATAGCCTCCACGCCCACAGAGAATAGCATTAATACTGTCATCATCCAGCATCGCCTGTAATTCGTTCAGTCGTTCTTCGTCGGTACCTGAAAAATAGTTGCCAGAACTGCTGCCGAGCGTATTACCCACCATTACCACAAAGCCCCATTGTTGTAGCGTATCAATACAGGCCTGGGCTTTTTCTTTTGCCATGTAACCGGCGGGGCAGGTGATGCCGATCATGTTGCCTTTTGTTAAATAAGGTGGAATTTTTATCATCTCGTTTCTTTTAAAGTACAATCATCGGCGGTAACCCTCAGTTGATGCGACATACCGCATTTTAATGCAAAATTATTTACCTGGTGACCTACCGGGAAATCAAAAGCTACCGGGTAGCGGTAACCGGCCACTTTCTCTAATACAATTTCCTCCAGCGTTTTTCCAAATTCTTCGCCCGGGTCATCCTTTTTTACCCGGAAGCCACCTACCACCAGCCCGCGGAGATGCTGTAGTTTACCGGTGCGCTCCAGGTTCCAGAACATCCTGTCAATGCTGTACAAATATTCCCCCGTGTCTTCCACAAATAATATTTTGTTCTTCGTTACCAGGTCGCTCTTACTACCCGCCAGCGACTCAATCGTTTTAAGATTGCCACCTATCAAAGTGCCGGTGGCAACGCCCTTTTTGTTATTATTGTTGGGTGAAAATGAGTACTGCATCGCCTCGCCTTCCAGGCACCGGCGAATGCTTTCAATGGTTTCTTTTTGGATCGCACTTGCCTGGGCCCAGTCGTCCGGGAAACTGTTGCACATTTTGGAATGGATGGAGGCCACCCCGTAATTCCGGTTGAGGTGGTTGTGGATTACCGTTATATCGCTGAATCCAACAATCCATTTTGGGTCCGCTGCTATCCTGCTAAAATCAAGCTGATCAATAATCCGCACACTACCATAGCCGCCCCGGGCGCACAATATGGCCCCGATGTTTTTGTTAGCCAAGAGCTCCTCCATATCCTGCCGTCTGTCATCGTCGGTACCACCAAACGTAAAATCACGTTTACCAATGGTACGGCCGATGATCACCTGGTATCCCCATTCAATCAATTTATCAATAGCGGGCTGAATAGCTTCCTTGGTAATATAACCGGCCGGACTTGTAATGCCAATAACATCGCCTTTTTGCAGGTAGGGGGGTATAATTGCGGCAGGCTCTTTGATAACCAGGTGACTATTTTCCGGCGAAGCGGATAAAATGCCTGCTACAGGAAGCAGGGAAGAAAGGAAATTTTTTCGGTTCATATTTTTTATCCAGGTATCATTCGGTGGCGGTTGCCATTTCCATTAAAGTACACTTCTATGCGTAGTTGCATTCTGGTGATTGCGCCAGTCAAATGTATACAAATAAGCCACCTGATGCGCTTTGACTTTTGATTTCAACCAGGCTTTTTTGCGTATTCCCAAAATTGAGATCCCTTTTTTACAACGCACGCTGTAAAAATAACCCATGGTCAAAAGGTTAAAAGCAGCAGTGCCAACACATGGACAAAAAAAAATCCCCGCGTGTTGTTTTTGAAAAAGGGAATAGGTTGTATGCGGCTGGTTAACAACGGTGGTTACCGCCGGGTGCTTGATTATTTGGGTATTGTAGCAGTGAATAGGTAATTTTGCAGCGTTTTACTGCATGGGCACTGCTGCCAGGTGTAGCAATAGCCCGCATCGTGGATAGGGTGATGGTGGGGGAGGTGTTCATCAGTTTCATTGCTTAAAGCCCTTAAGAAACAGTTGTACCAAAGAAATGTAATATGAAGGATATAAAAAGATATTTAATTACTTCCGCACTACCTTACGCCAATGGCCCCAAGCACATCGGCCACCTGGCCGGCGCTTACCTGCCGGCAGATACCTACGTGCGTTACCTGCGGGCGCAAAAAAAAGACGTGGTGTATGTGTGTGGAAGTGATGAACACGGTGCTGCAATTACCATCCAGGCGATGAAGGAAAATACCACGCCCCGGGAAATAGTAGATAAATACCACGCCATGCTGAAAAGCAATATGGCCGACCTGGGTATTTCTTTTGATATTTATCACCGTACTACATCTTCCCTCCACCACGAAACTGCCCAGGAATTTTTTACCATGTTAAATGATAAGGGCGACCTCGAAATAAAAGAATCGAAACAATATTTTGATGAGGCAGCCAATACCTTTTTAGCCGACCGTTATATTGTAGGTACCTGCCCGGTGTGTGCCAATCCAAAAGCTTTTGGCGACCAATGCGAAAAATGTGGCTCTACCCTTAGTCCCGATGAATTAATCGATCCCCGCAGTACGCTCAGTGGTGAGCCACCGGTTAAAAAATTAACGAAGCACTGGTACCTTCCGCTTAACCGGCATGAACAGTTCTTACGGCAATGGATACTCGAAGATCATCGCAACGACTGGAAGCCGAATGTGTTGGGGCAATGCAAAAGCTGGCTCGACCTCGGGCTACAGCCAAGGGCAGTCACCAGGGATCTCGACTGGGGCATTAAAGTGCCAATTACCGCTTCCCACGAAACTGCTTTACCCATTGGTAACGGCAGCAACGAGGAGGCGGATGCTTCCTCAAAAACGGGGAAAGTATTGTATGTGTGGTTTGATGCGCCCATTGGGTATATCAGTGCCACCAGGCAGTGGGCCCTCGATAATAACAAAGACTGGAAGCCTTACTGGTATGACAACGATACCAAATTGGTACATTTTATCGGGAAGGATAACATTGTATTTCATGCCATTATTTTTCCAGTGATGTTGCAGCTGCATGGCAATATTTTGCCAGATAATGTACCCAGTAACGAGTTTATGAACCTGGAAGGGGATAAGATGAGCACCAGCCGTGGATGGAGCATCGAGATGGAAGACTATATCAACGATTTTGTAAAACCCGCCAATGGGGGAGGCATGATGGTGGATGCCCTGCGTTATTACCTAACGGTGATAGCGCCCGAAACAAAAGACAGCGAGTTTACCTGGAAAGGTTTCCAGGAGGCGGTGAAGGGCGAGTTGGTAGATGTATTTGGGAATTTTGTAAACCGTGCTTTTGTGCTCATGCACAAATTGTGTAAAGGCAAAGTTCCGCCGCTGCATGCGCACCTGCTGGAGGAGGCAGACAATAACCTCTTTGCCGCAATGGCCAATACCAAAAGCAATGTGGAAAGCCTGCTGGAAAGTTACAAATTCAGGGATGCCTTGTATGAAGTGGTAGACCTGGCAAGGAAGGGCAACAAATATATGCAGGACAAGCAGCCCTGGATTGTTGCCAAACAAGTGGATGAATTGGGGAATATTCAACCAGCCGCACAACAGGCAATTGACAATTGCCTGCATGTTTGTTTGCAGCTTACCGCCAACCTGGCCATATTGATCAACCCCTTTCTACCTTTTGCGGCGAAGAAAATGTGTCATATGATGAAGGTGGTAGACAAAATGCTGGATTGGGAAAATGCCGGGAAAGGCAAATTGTTAAGTGTAGGTTATTCATTGAGGGAACCCCAGTTACTATTCCGGAAAATTGAGGATGCCGAAGTAGCCGCGCAGGTAGAAAAATTAAAACTTAAAAGTGAAAAGATAAAAATGGAAACTGAAAATCAACCAGCGGCCAACAATCCAGTTGAAGTGGTGGCCCAGGAAGCAACGCAAAAACCGGGGATCGTATTTGATGATTTTGCAAAGATTGACCTAAAAACAGGCACCATCATTTCCGCGGAGAAGGTAGCCAAGGCAGATAAATTATTAAAGCTGGAAGTAGACCTGGGTTTTGAAGTGAGGACCATTGTAAGTGGCATTGCCCTCCATTTCGAACCCGGCAATATTATCGGTCAGCAAGTGGTAGTGGTGGCTAATCTTGCTCCAAGAAAAATGCGCGGCATAGAAAGCAATGGAATGATTTTAATGGCGGAAGACAAAACCGGTAAACTTCATTTTGTAAGTCCGGCTGCAGCCATCGATAATGGAAGCGGTGTAAGCTAGGAACTGCCCTGAAGTGGTCATAATACATTGATACCGGCCTTAATGCAAGGGCCGGTATTTTTTATGAACAATAACGGAACGAAGGCATGGTAATTACGAGGCGGTAGAAATTGTAGGGGCTGGCAGGGTCGGCTACCTGTCAGCAACTGCCTCATTAAGCGGGAAGGTGATCATCAGCGTACAACCGTTACCGGGAGAAGTGATAATATCCACCTGGCCATTGTAGGCATCTACCCGGTTAAAAATGTTGATGAACCCGATGCCATTGGCTTTTTGGGCCGTTTTGTCAAAGCCTTTACCATTGTCGCTAATGATGAGTTCTACCTGGTGATTAACTTGTTTTAAGGATATGATGGCTTCGTTGGTATCGGCGTATTTTAGTATGTTATTGCTTTGTTCCTGTATAATCCGGTACACCATCAATTGTTGTTCCGGTGATAATTTTGCCACTACCTCTTCGCGGATATAAGTATGTAGCTGTATATTTTTTATAAGCAACATGGTGGCGCCAATATCAGCAATACTTTTTTGCAAGCCTACATGGTTGATCAGGGTAGAGGTAAGTGTTTTTGATAAATCCCTGATTTCTTCCACGGCCATCAGCAGGTAGTCGTTGGCTTTTTCCAGTAATTCATTGGGCACCGTGCCTTTGTTTTTCGCAACGCACACATGCAATTTGGCACTCATGATTAACTGGTTTACATTATCGTGCAATTCGCCACTGATCCGGTTTCTTTCTTTTTCCTGGGCGGTAATGGTGGCCTGGTTAATCATTTTTTGCTTTTGCACCTGTTCGTGCAGTAGCTGCGCTTCCAATTTTTTACGCTCCGTAATGTCCTGCATAGCGCCAATTACACGTACTGCTTTGCCATTGTTATAAATAGCGTGTGCCCGGTCCAGTAAGTGCCGGTAACTGCCATCTGCCACCTGGAAACGGTATTCATTTTCCCATTTGGTAATTTTTTGCTCAAGGCAATCGGCAATATTGCTTTTAATCCTGCCCCTATCCATCGGGTGAATTTTTTCTATGAACCAATTCATTGCCGGAACAACGTCTTCCCTGGTATATCCCGAAAAAACGCCAAATGAGTCGCTTCGGTAAATGGAACCTGTAATACAGTCCATATCCCAGATGGCGTTAAAACTTGCATTGATGGCGAAATGATATCGTTCGTAAATTTTGTCAATTTCCTGCTGTGCTCTTTTCTTATCCGTAATCTCCACCGCATGGCCACCCACCAGTTGTTTGCCTTGTAGCCTCCTGGGCAATAAAAACCAGTGAGACAGGTAATAGCGGCAGATCCCCCGCTTATCCGTGATTTCTTCTTCCACAATTACCGGCTGGCAAAGTTTAATCACCTGCCTGTTTCTTTTTGAAATGGTAGCCAGCACTTGAGGTAAATGGGTGAGCCCGGCAATGTTTTCGCCAATGGCGCAAGGTGTCAATCCTACAATTTCCATGAATCTTGGATTGCCATACACCAGTTTGCCTTCCTCATCAAAAATCCAGCCGAGGGTAGGGCTATTGGACATAAACGTACTGAACATCGACTCGCTTTGTGCCAGCTGCTCATTCACTTTTTTGATTTCAGTTATTTCAAAAAAAGAAAGCACCACTGCCGTTGGCTGGGAACCGGCTTCTTCAAAAATGCCCCTACTCGTTACCGTTAGCCAGGTCGTTTTCCGGTTCGTACTTCTTTCCAGCCCGATCACCACGTTGTTAAATTCTTTTCCGGTTTGTAAGGTGACCAGGGCCGGAAATTCAGTAAAATCAACCAGGCTTCCATCTTCTTTTAAGGTAACCCATTCCAATGCAGCGAAAAACCGGCCGATAGGGGTGCCCTCCTCAAAACCGACAATCTCACTGGCTTTTTTGTTGGAGGCTTCAATAATGCCATGTTGATTGATGAGCATCACGCCCTCGGAAAGTGACTCTACCAGGGTTTGGTATTTGTTCTCCGCTTGCAGCAGGTGTTGATCCTGTTGCACCCGTAAACAAATGGGTTGGGTACTAATTATAATGGAAGATGGTAAGTGCTGCTCATTTTTGATGATGGTACAGTGGGTGCTAAACACCAGTTTCCTTTCGGCCTGCTTGTAAATAACATCCCCCTTCCAGTAGCCGTACAAAAATAGATTCTTGACAGCAGCAGTCAGGCTGGTGCCAATTAATTCGAATTTTACAAGGTCAAACAGTTGCTGGCCACAGTGGACTGAATTATTAAATCCATATATCGCCGCCGCCGTGTCGTTAAATCCTGCAATGTTGAAATGGGTATCTGTAATAATGGTGGCCTCCGGACTATATTCCTGCCCGGGAACAGCTGCCGGAGACTTATAACTCACCGAAAGGCCCGTGGTAACAGCAATATTAGTGTTGGTAGCGAGTTGAGTCATTAGTTATATTGGATTTGAATCATCCCCCCGGATGTGAATAAATTGTAGGTAAACATAATTTGTTAAAGCTGTAATACCAATGCAAAAAATAAAATTTGACGTTTTCGGTTATAAAAAAAACCTATTTAGCCATACGATAGGATAATCCCTGTTTAAAACGTATAAGTACGCTTTTTATTTTGTGTATTTACGGAGCGTCCTTAATGGTGGCTGTACCTTTTTCTTAGTGAAATATACCCCAGGTAATTGTAGCTGCCTTCAATCGTAATGGTAATAACAGTGGATGTACTCCTTTCCGCAATATTTGTACCATTTTCACAAATGCACTTTTTGTATCCGGGGAAGAGCGGCCAATACTAATTTATTATGATTGTTTTTGTAAAATCATTAATTTCGGTCTTTAAAATAGTTGTTTAACTAACTAATTTTTTGCTATATGGCTAATAGAATAATTAAGAAGGTAGCGGTATTGGGAAGCGGCGTAATGGGAAGCCGCATCGCCTGTCATTTTGCAGGCGTGGGGCTACAGGTATTGTTACTTGATATCGCCGCTCCAAATGAAAACAACCCTGCCGGTGCTAATAAAATTGTTAACGATGCGCTGGCTGCTGCCCTTAAATCCAATCCGTCGCCGGTGTTCACGAAAGAGGTAGTGAAGCGAATACGCACAGGGAATTTCACCGACGATATGAAGGAAATCGCTGGCTGCGACTGGGTGATAGAAGTGGTGGTGGAGCGCCTCGACATTAAGCAATCGGTGTTTGCTGAAGTAGAAAAATACCGCAAGCCCGGAACATTAATTACTTCTAACACTTCGGGAATACCCATTCACATGATGGCCGAAGGTCGCTCGGTCGATTTCCGGCAGCACTTCTGTGGCACTCATTTTTTCAACCCTCCCCGGTATCTCCGCCTGCTCGAAATTATTCCTTCTCCCCATACAGACCCGGAAGTGATTGATTTTTTAATGGAATATGGAAGCCTTCAACTGGGAAAAACAACCGTGCTGTGCAAGGATACTCCAGCTTTTATTGCTAACCGGGTGGGTGTATTTGGGATGATGGCAATTATGAATGCCATGGAAAGCCTGGAACTAACCATCGATGAAATTGATGCCTTAACGGGGCCGGTAATTGGCCGTCCAAAGTCGGCTACCTTTCGAACAGCGGATGTGGTGGGTATTGATACCCTGGTAAAGGTAGCCAGGGGTGTGGCGGAAAATTGCCCCGGGGACGAGGCGAAGGACAAATTTGCCATCCCTGCCTGGTTAAATCAAATGGTAGAAAACAAATGGCTGGGGGATAAAACCGGCCAGGGTTTTTTCAAGAAAACAAAAGGCGCTGGCGGGGAAAAAGAGATTTTAACCTTAGACCTCTCCACCATGGAGTATGCGCCCAGGAAAAAGGTAAAGTTTGCCACCCTGGATGCAGCCAAACCGGTAGATGATTTAAAGACAAGGTTAAAAATATTGTGCGCCGGTACGGATAAGGCCGGTGAATTTTATCGCCTGTTTCATTATAACCTCTTTGCTTATATTGCTCACCGGGTACCCGAGATCACCGATGAATTATACCGCATCGATGATGGTATGATGGCTGGTTTTGGTTGGGAAATAGGCGCTTTTGAAAGTTGGGATGCACTGGGTGTTGCAAAAACAGCCAACGCGATGAAAGCTGCGGGTTTTTCGGTTGCGCCCTGGGTGGAGAAAATGCTGGCAGATGGTGCCGGCTCTTTTTACAAAGTGGAGAATGGAAAGCGTTTATACTACGACGTTATTAGTGGCGCTTACAAACCCATACCGGGTGGCGAAGCGTTTATTGTAATGAAGAATTTTGAAGGGGATACCGTATGGAAGAATAGTGCCTGCCGTACCTATCATTTGGGTGGCGATGTATTAGGGCTAGAATGGTACACAAAAATGGGAAGCATCGGTGGCGAGGTATTAGAAGGGATTCAAAAATCCATCGCGCTGGCCGAAGAAAAATACAAGGGGCTGGTGATCGCCAATGAAGGTGCTAATTTTAGTGCCGGTGCCAACGTGGGCATGATATTTATGCTTGCTATTGAGCAGGATTATGATGAAATTGACATGGCCATCCGGATGTTCCAGCAAACCATTATGCGTTGCCGTTATTCCGCAATTCCTGTAGTGGTAGCGCCGCATGGCCTTGCCCTGGGTGGCGCCTGTGAAATGAGTTTGCATGCCGATAAAGTAATAGCGGCGGCCGAAACCTATACCGGCCTGGTGGAAGTTGGTATAGGGGTAATTCCCGGCGGCGCCGGCACCAAGGAGTTTGTGTTGCGTGCGGCCGATGAAATGCACCCGGGAGAAGTAGATACCATCACTTTGCAAAACCGCTTCCTGTCTATTGCGACCGCAAAAGTAGCCACCTCTGCCCACGAAGCATTCGACCTGGGTATTTATCGTAAGGGAAGAGACCAGGTGTGCATCAATCTTTCCCGGCGTATTGGTGAGGGAAAGCAGGCAGTGATTGATTTGTACGACGATGGCTATGTAATGCCGGTCATGCGCAACGATATACGGGTGCTTGGACGTGGCGCACTGGGCGCAATGCTGGCAGGTATCAATGGCATGCGTTTAGGTAATTACGCTACCGAACATGATGTAACCGTGGCCAAAAAACTGGCCTATGTGATGTGTGGGGGCGATTTAAGCGAACCTACCAATGTATCGGAACAATACCTGCTCGACCTGGAACGCGAAGCTTTTTTAAGTCTTACCGGAGAAAAGAAAACACTGGAAAGGATTCAAAGTGTATTAAAAACAGGAAAACCGCTGCGCAACTAAGCACCGCCGTAACCGCTGAATACTGCGGAGGCTGGCCAAAATAAACTTGCAAGCGGGCTTGATAATCATCTTAAGTAATAGGATCAATAAAGTAAGATGAACAAATTTATGGCGGGGTTAACCCTGGGAATCATCGTAACAGCAGGCTTGTTTATCTTTGTTAATCCATTACAAAAACGTGCAGCCCTACCTGTTTATTCCGACACGTTTAAGGTAGCAATTGATAGCCCTCCCCCGGTTGCCCCGGCCGGCATTGCAGTCACACCAAGTCAATCAACACAGGGGGTGCAAGGGAACGACCACGTCCGGCGGGATTCCCTGGTAGCATTTGCCAACCGTTTACTGGGGGTACCCTACCTGTATGGCAGCGCAGACCCATCAAAGGGGTTTGATTGCTCCGGTTTTATTACCTATGTATTTAATCATTTTAATATGCAGGTACCACGTTCCTCTTATGAATTTGGGAACATGGGAATAAGACGGTCCGTCAGTACTTGCCGCGTCGGCGACCTGCTGCTTTTTACCGGCACAAATCCCCAGGAGCGAACCATCGGGCACATGGGAATTGTTTGCGACACCAGCCAACCGGCCCCCTCCTTCCTGCATAGCAGCAGCGGCAAAGCGGCCGGTGTT
>JBBQOJ010000035.1:0-10576 GCA_038330815.1 Chitinophagales bacterium
GGATCATAGCGATCCGATTGTGCATGTGGATGTTACCTACCATGTTGGCAGTGCCAGGGAAGAAATAAGGAAAAGCGGGTTTGCCCATTTTTTTGAGCACATGATGTTCCAGGGTAGTGACAACGTAGCCGATGAACAACATTTTAAAATTGTAACTGCTGCGGGTGGCACGTTAAATGGCAGTACGAATGTGGATAGAACCAACTACTATGAAACGGTACCCAATAACCAACTCGAAAAAATGCTGTGGCTGGAAGCAGACCGCATGGGCTTTTTACTGGATGCCGTTACCCAGCAAAAATTTGAAGTGCAACGCAGCACGGTAAAAAATGAACGGGGTCAAAATTATGATAACCGTCCCTACGGTTTAACCGGCGAATACACCAGTAAAAACCTGTATCCTTACGGCCACCCGTATAGCTGGCTTACCATTGGTTACCTGCAAGACCTTGACCGTGTAAATGTAGAAGACCTGAAAAAATTCTTCCTGCGCTGGTATGGACCCAACAATGCCACCATCACTATTGGTGGTGATGTTACTACGGCCAACGTGGTGAAAATGGTAGCCAAATACTTTGGCAGCATACCGGCCGGACCCGAGGTAGAAAAAACGATTTTGCCCCCGGTAAAAATAGCCTCCGACCGCTACGTTTCCTATACAGATAATTACGCCCGGTTACCGGTACTGTCGAAAACTTTCCCAACAGTGCCCAACTACCATAAAGACATGGGGGCATTGGCCTGCCTGGCGCAAATACTTGGACAAGGGAAAAATTCTATCCTTTACCAGCAACTGGTTAAGCCACAAAAAGCACTTTCTGCAAGTGGGTTTAACAGGTTGAGTGAATTGGCTGGTGAATTTTCTTTTCAACTAACGCCCTATCCCGGTAATTCATTGGCCGCTATGGATAGCCTTTTTAAAGCGTCACTGCTGGTGTTTGAACAACGTGGCGTAACGGATGAAGACATTGAAAAATTTAAAGGCGGTATTGAAGCGCAGTATATCAACGGGCTGCAAAGTGTTGCGGGGAAAGTAAGCCAACTGGCTGCCTTTACTACTTTTACCGGCAACCCGGATATGATTGGCAAATTGTTAGCGATATACCAGTCTGTTACGAAAGAAGATGTACTACGGGTATACAATACCTATATCAAAAACAAAGCGAGTGTAACGGTAAGTGTATTAACCAAAGGCCAGGCTACGCAGCCTGCCGCACCAGATAACTACATCGTTGATACCAGCAACTACCAGCGACCCGTTTACGGATACGAGGGCTTAACCTACACAAAAGCTAAGGATGCCTTTGAAAGAAAAACAATGCCGGGCAATGGTGCCAACCCTGTGGTAAAAGTGCCCCCTTTCTGGAAAAAGAACCTGGCGGGCGGCATTAAGATGATTGGCACCAACAGCACCGAAATACCAACCGTTACCATCTCGATCACCATACCGGGAGGACACCTGGCGCAAGCGGGGGATACTTCAAAAATTGGCCTGGCCGGCATGACTGCCGCGATGCTGAATGAAGACACAAAAAAATACACGGCAGAAGAAATGGCGGTGGCACTTCAAAAAATCGGCAGCAATATCAGTGTATCAGACCAGTTGGATGGCATTAGCTTTACGGTGCAAAGCCTGAAGAAAAATATTGATAAAACGCTGGAATTGCTGGAACAAAGGATGTTCCATCCGAATTTTACAGCCGTTACTTTTACCCGCTTGCAAAAACAGGCCCTGGAAGGTTTTAAACAACGGAAGGCACAGCCTGCTGCTATTGCCAGTGGTGTATTTGAGCGCATTAGCTATGGCGGAGACCATATCCTTGGCTTGAGCGATCGTGGCACTGAATATACCATCGCCCACCTGATGCTGCAGGACGTGCAGGAATATTACGATAATTACATGACTTCACAGGGAACGCGGGTGGTTGTAGTAGGTGATATTTCGGAGCAGGAAATTCTTCCCAAACTTGCCTTTCTTAGCAAATTACCTAACAAAGAGATCAAGATGCCCACCCTTTCAGCAGCACCTGCCATTAATAAAACGGTGATTTACCTGGTGGATGTGCCCAAGGCAGCACAAACAGAGTTCAGGATAGGCAGGATCACCGACTTAACGTATGATGCTACAGGTGATTTTTACAAGGCGGGCCTGATGAACTTTTCATTTGGTGGAGCTTTTAACAGCCGTTTAAACTTGAACCTGCGGGAGGATAAAGGCTGGACCTACGGGGCCAGGTCGTCGTTTGCAGGCGACAAATACAGTGGCATGTATGCTTTCAGTGCAGGTATCAGGGCCGATGCCACCGATAGCGCCCTTGTGGAAGTAATGAAGGAATTAAAGCAATATGCTACAGAGGGTATTACTGCTGAAGAACTGGCATTTACCAGGAGTGCCATTGGCCAACGGGATGCGCTGGGCTATGAAACCGGTGCACAGAAAGCAGTGTTCATTGGCCGCATCCTGAGCTACGGCCTGCCCGGAAATTTTGTGGAAATACAAAGTAAAATACTCAACTCGATCACTGAAAAAGAGGTGGATGCCATGGCAAAAAAATGGTTAACCACCGACAAAATGAATATTTTACTGGTGGGTGACAAGGCTAAAATTTTACCCGGCCTTCAAAAGTCGGGCTACGAAATTATTGAGCTGGACAATGAAGGAAGAAGGAAATAATTGAAAGCGGTAACTGCTTTTTATATGCCGGTGCTATTTGCAGCCGGCATTTTATTTTCAATTCCATTTACCACTTTCTTTATTTTAAATAATACTGGTGTAGGAAGGGTCACGATTAAGGCGTTTTGCATAATTGTCATTTTGAACTATGTAAATTATGTAATGAATTTCCAAAATTGTATAATGCATTTGGCCACAATCCTTCGTTACTTTGTAGTGGGTTTTTCATAGGATATTGGATAAAAAACGGAGCCGGATTTCTATCCGGCTTCTTTTTTTTAAGCCTTCCTTTTACTCCCGTTTAATCGTAGTAAAAGTGGCTGCAAGTGTATACCACCTCGCAGCATTTCGCAATTTACTATCCGTGTTTCCAAATAAAAGGTTGCGGGGAACGCCCTCATTAACAGTCAGCTGTGCGGGGGTACGCAACAGCCACTTAAAGTTTCAGCACCTGGCTGATTTCGAAGTTACCGGGATGGAAAGAAAGCAGCAATGATCATTATTTTTTTCCGGAGATAATTTCCTTTACAAAGGCTTCCAATTTTTTTCGGGCCGGTTCGCTCAAATTCGTGGCTTGGGTAGGCGGTTTAGCATCAAGCAGCCGGCGGGTAATAAAGGCGGTTTGCTTTGCAAATAATTTACACATACTGCATACTGCCAGGTGAATGCGTAATTGCACCTGCTGGTAGGGAGGTAACTTTCCTTCCTCCCGCAATGATATTAAATAGGTAGCTTTTTTACAGCTTAAAATCAGTCGCCGCATGATAACTAATTTAACGATTGATCCAGTTTTTTTCGAGGCATTTACGCAGGTGCAATTTTGCCCGATGCATTAATACCCAATAGTAGGACGGTTCGATGGCCAATACCTTACAAATTTCTTCAGAAGCCAATTCTTCCATATACTTTAATACGAATACAGACTGCTGCAGGGTATTCAATTTTTGCTGGCATTGATGGAGCATACTATAAAACTCCGGCCGGTCCAACGGCTGTGAATAATCAATCCCCCACTCGTTGGGCCGGGTGGCTGAGGTCCAGTGATCAGCGCTATTAAAATAAGCATCCTCCTCCCGGGTAACCAACCTGGCCATGCCCGAGGATTGCCGGCGGTAAAAATCTATGATTTTGTTTTTACAAATGGCAAAAAGCCAGTTTTTTTCAGAAGCCTGGCCCTGGTAACCTGCCCTGCTTTTCCAGGCACTCAGGAAGGTTTCCTGCACAATATCTTCCGCCGCCGGTTTATCCTTTACCCTCACTACGGTGTAGGCATATAACAGGTCGCCATATACACTTACCCATTTCTCCGGGTGTAAACCAATTCGATTGTCCATCTTGCTCAGTCAATTGCAGGGTAAGCTACAAAAAAAGAAAGGTCGTTTGACATGCTACCAAAAAATAACATTGGCAAACGGGCAGCTATTCGGAAGATTGCCGCCCATCACCTGTAACGATAGGCCTGCACTGTGCCAGCTGTTTGCCCTACTTAACCAACAAATTAATAGTACCCTGGCAAGCCATAACTAACAGTAATGGTTACCTGCCAAAAAAAGGGCATTTCTTTGTATTCTGTTTTTAACCCTATCCCTCAAACCTTTAACCACCACCACCCATGTAAGCGCATCACAAAAAAAGGCACTACTGCCATCCGCGGTGCTCCATTTCCATCAGTATTAATTGAATTATACCGGGGAGAAAAATAATTAATCGCCGGCCTTGCTGCCAAACTGGTTACTAATTAGTTTTATATAAGCTGCATTGTCGCGCAGCATTTGCAGTCCAAGCGCGAACTTCATATAAGGCATCGGAAGGGAGTGATGATTTTGCCGGCTAATTTTAAAAAGTATTATCAAGTGGCGGATAATTTCTTTCCAGGCGAAGAAGATGGTATGGCGCGGATCATATATATGGGTGGGTTCGCTGCCGGCGCCATTTAATTCAATAATTGAAAAATTTTTACCTTGTTTTAATTCTTCCCAGGTATTATACCGTATGTCCATTCGGCCGAAAAAAAAGCCGGGTACTTTTTGGCAAATAGTATCAATGGTGGTAGTAAGGGTTTCATCTACCAGGTGGCTGATATCAATAAATTTTGCTCCTCGGCTATGGTTGCCATAAGGTACCAACAGGTGGGTGGCCTTATCTTCAAGCACCAGTTGCATCAGGGCGGCATGTGTTTTTCGTAAGGTTGCTAACTGCAATACATAGCGAGGATCCTTTAGCAGTAATTGTTCAACGGTGGCTGTTCCATCGCCGGTAACCGTTAAAAATTCCTTGCCTACCACGCCCGAAATTACCCCCCTTTGCTGATCTGGAAACCGGTAATAAAAAATACCCACTTCATTTTCATAGGCCACAAATTCCTGCACCAGGAAATCCACCTTGCTGGCGGCGGCATACTGCAACAGCTCTTCTACTGTTACTATCTTTTGTACACATAACCCCCGCATACCAATATCGGGTTTGGCGATAAGGGGAAACTGCATAGCGGCAGCCTTTAATTCGCCTACGATTATTTCGCCGCTGGTACCAGGTGTAAATAACCGCGTGGCAGGGTAATACCCGGCTGGGATTAAATCGTAAATCAGCTTTTTACTCTCCATTAAAAATCCGCCATTTTGGATAGAAGGATTGGCAGTATTAAAAAAGAAGACGGCCCTTGCTTTAAAACATAGCCAGAACCAGTAAAAATAGATAGGTACATATACCACACTGAATGGCCAGTACTCCCAATTCATAATTTTTATCAGCAGCGGATATTGCCCTGTTTTTTTCATGTAACAATATTTAAACCACCCCGACGGCCTGGCGAAAAAGGTGTTGGTGATAAGTGGCGCCATCCTTTAAATCAAAGTAATACATGCTGCCGGTTTCTTTGGTAAGCTGTAAACTGGTAATACTTACAGTATTTAATTCGCCCTGGCGGTTCATCAGGATGCTATTTTTTTCATCGCCGTCACCGGCAAACCGGTGAAAATCCATTACGGCTGGCTGAGCCGGTTGAATATGAAGTTGCTGCCATTGTTGAAACCAGCTCGCCCTTTTATCCCTGGTAGCGGCATTATAAAGGGTAGCACTACTCCAGATGTAATTTTGCTGCATATCGGGCTTCGACTGGTATTTGAGTTTGCCATCCCAACGGCATTCAAACAATTGAAAGCTTTCCAACAATACTAAAGTAAATGGCTCAATACCCCGGAGATCCATTTGCAAAAAGGAGGCGGCGGGATTATCAGCACCAATGATCTCCAACAAAATAATTCCCCGGCTTAAATGATAGGGGGGCTGGGGGATATGGCTTTCAAAGGCGCCGTTCAACAGTACCGCTGCGGTTAAATCGTCTTTTAATGCAATCCACGAACCCCCGGCATTGGCATCCCTGGGGTATAGCAGCCTGCAGTTATTGTGCCTATAAATATGTGGCGGTACGGCCTGGCTACGTGCTATTTTTTCATCCCGGCTGGAAGTGAGCAGGTAACTCCCGCTACCGCTTATAAAGGTTACTGTACACATGCTTTTCTATATTTGGAAGTTGCCAATCCAATGCCGAAATCATCGGGCAACCTGGTACCGGCCACTTCGTTTATGCCTACCCGTATTAACGCCATATGGTGCACCGTATGTTCCAGGTTGTATAGCAACTCCCGTTGGTAATTAGTGGCCAGGCACATTTCAATTTCGGCGCTTCCGCCATCATCAAAATGGAGCAATAGCTCCTTGTCTGGCTTATCCACCAATGTAAATATTTCCTCCAACGCTGCGAGGGCAAATGACAGGTCAGTCTCCAATTGAAGATCTCGTTTTCGACGATCATAGTTTACTGCGCCTGTTGCGTACCCCTTATCCAATTCGATAAAAAGTTCAATGGTGTGCCGTACATGCTGACCAATACTGGCATTAAACAAGTGTTGGCAACGTTGCTCATATTGTTGGGGGGTTAATTGCCGCATGGCATCCCCCAATTGCGTTAATACCTTTATGATGGCGTGTTGAATATGCATCAATTTTTTTTTTACCTGGTTGGTTTTTTAGTTATTATCGACAGAGAAACGGTTAGGTTATCCGACAGTACCATGCTATTACCCCCCACGTTAAAATCGCGCCGGTTTAATTTAAACGAACCCTCAAATAAAAAGCCGTCCCCCCGGGGTACTACGGTAAATGGGAAAGAGATCAACTTCGTAATCCCCTTAATGGTTATTTTCCCCTCTGCCATAAACCTCGAAGGCGTGGAGGTTGCGCTTATCCGGTTGGATACAAAATTGAGTACGGGGTATTTTGCCACATCAAAATATTCCTCTTTTCGAAGATGGCTATCCCTTGACCCGTTACCGGTATTTACCGTGGAAGCAGCTACTTTTACATTGATCACTGAGGCAGCCGGATTAGTGGCATTAAAGCGGATGCTTCCATTTAATCC
The DNA here is from genome assembly GCA_038330815.1 of Chitinophagales bacterium. Taxonomy (GTDB): domain Bacteria; phylum Bacteroidota; class Bacteroidia; order Chitinophagales; family Chitinophagaceae; genus Ferruginibacter. The sequence continues at coordinate 7,095 of JBBQOJ010000035.1, forward strand.
TGTAAAATTACCGTCTACATTACTGAAGAAATTTTTGATGGTAAATTTAATGGTGGAACCATTGTCTACCGGAACCAATTCCTGTGCCGGTAGGGTGCACCCTACAACAATAATGAGGAACGTACTAATAAATTTTTTCATTGGTGATTTAAAGAAGTGGTGCGCTTCCAAAAAGGTGATTAAATAACTGGCAGTGAACCAGGGCATATTTGTATTGCGTAAAATTGGGTGCTTCCGGAACTTCGTACACCTGGGTACCGCCCACTGATTTTAATTTCCCAAGATCAATAAAATTAACCGGCAGTAATTCCCGTGACAGGTAAACATGTAAATCGGGCCCATTTGAAATAGTAACATTCTCCAACACTAAAGTAAACCTGCCCTCTTTGGATAAAATTTTTGCCTTGCCCGACACGGTACCATAAGGGCCCTTTACAAAATTGCCCGAATAAACTACCGCAGCGCTTGTGTCTACCCGATCCATCGCTGCAACGGCAGGGGTATTGTTTTCTTTTTTACAAGCAATAAATAAAGTTAGTATTACTGTGAAAGAAAAAAAATATTTTTTCATATTCCATATTTTTAGCAAGGTGTGTATATGATCCTTACCGGTTGGGCTGCCCCTGGTTGTCTTAAAAAGTACTTAGGGCCCGCCGTTAGTTGGTTACATCGAAAGCCATTAAAAAGTATACGAAAATCCTGCTCCGAGATTATTGGCCTTATTTCTGAAGCGATCCACCAAGGTGCCGTCGGGCGCTGTTTGTTTTACCTGGTTGGTTCTATATTCTGTGAATAAAAATTGATAGATACCCCTCACCGCCCATCGTTGATTTAGCTGGTATTTTATCGAAAATTCTGAATTAAGATTGCCGTAGTCAAGATCTCCTGTTAACAGGGCATTGAATGCCGCCGGTGTTGCGGCAGGTTCGCCACTGGTGGTGCCATTACTGTTTAATATGGCTGAAGACTTTCTTCCAAAAGAAAAGCCTACCAGGTCGATATTAAACAGGGCGCTCCACCTGGAAGAAAAATGATAACTGAAATTAGCAGTAAGGTTTAATGAATTTACAAAGGGTCGCTGTACCACCAGGGTATCCCAGTTATTGATTTGCTGCCCGGCAAACACTACCAAAAAAGGGGTCGCATTGGTTCTGGCAAGCCTCGCCGGGGCGGTGATGAATTCAACTTTTTCTCCCAGCATACTTGTAAACCGGGCCCCCACCCCCGCCTCCAGCCGCTTTCGTTTTCCCAGTCGCCAGGCATATACATACGACACCGCTGCTGCACCCTGGGCCTTACCCACCGTAGCGGCAAAGTCGGCCCACTGGTGTTTTTGGCTGTTGGGAGTTTGCTGGGCGGCAACTAATTTACCGGCCATCAATAGTATTGTAAGCATCCCGCTATTTTTCATACAAATTGCTATTTTTCAGTTTAATGAGTGTTTTTAACCGGGGCAGTTGAAGTAATACCAATGCGAGGCTGGAAAAAAATACCAGCAACGCATATACGAACAATTGACCACCATCGTTTTTTACTGCAATACCCAGGGTGGTGAAGTGAAAAAAGAGTGCGCCACTCATCAACCCCATGGCCAACAGTGCACCATACAGCGTAGTACGAGGTACCAGTAAAAAAACCGCGGCAACAAATTCAAGTACTCCGGTACCAATGCGGCCCCAGGGTTCCATACCAAGGGAACTAAATATAAAAACGGATTCTTCGGCTGCGCTAAATTTGAAATACAAGGTTTGTAGCAGGATAACTGCGGCAACTATTCGTAGTAACCAAAGTGCCAGGTATTGGTGCCTTTTATTTATCATAATATAGGTTTTAGCAAAATTTAGCGGAATATTTTAGCCCAATTATTATCTGCATTGGCCTTTAATGCAGGCTCCCGTTTATTCCAGGAGGGAAGCGTGTTAGTGAAGAATTTATTATAAAACAGGTATAGTTTACCGTTTACCACCTTGAAGGTGGCGGGGTCGATGCTTACCTTTTCGCCCGTGTCGCCCATGGCAAAGGCACACCAACCTCCATATTCGGGCTCGTATTTTCCGGGATCATTTTTAAACAAAAGCCTGTTTTCAGCACTAGCAAAATAATAAGTTATTCCCTGGTGATTGAGGGCGAATTCACGCTGGCCCTTAATGGCTTTTCCCTGATTAGAATAACCTACCGGATCGTATCCTTGTAATGCAGGGCCCTCAATTACATTGAATTGCTTTTTTCTTATTGGTTCCTGCGCGGTGCTACCAACGGCCCACAACAGCCCTGCCAGCCAAATGAGGAAAAACCTTTTAATCATAAGAAATAATTGCTTATACTAATATATACGTAAGTAAGCCTTATTCCTTTCAACAAATAAAAAAAAAATTTAAAATAAAAAACATCCCCTGCTCTTAGGACTTTCAGTTTGCCTTCAGGAATATCATCTGGTGCCCGGAATAGGCGATGGTACTGCTTTGCCTATATAATAATTATCTAAAAAAATTGCCCAGGCTTTCCGCGCAGATACCTGCACGTATTTTAGTTACGGCAAACAAAAGCATTACGGGCAACTGCTTGCATCGGGCGATGTTGCGCTGTTAACCTGTTTATGGGTAACGCCTTTTTTTTTAATGCCTTACCTTTGCGCAAATTTTTTGCACAACGATGATAACATTTCTTATTGCATTGGTATTTATAGGAGGCTACCTGGCGATCGCCCTGGAACACACAATTAAACTGAATAAAGCCGCCGCCGCGTTGATCACCGGGGTGTTGTGCTGGACCATTTATATTTTACAAAGTAATGATACCCATTTGGTGGGTGAGCAATTAATTGAACACCTGGGGGAAATAGCTTCCATTTTATTCTTCCTGTTGGGTGCCATGACCATCGTTGAACTGATTGATTCGCACAATGGATTTGAGGTGATTACCCAGCGTATCAGTACCACCAGCAAACAAAAATTATTGTTCATTATCGCTGCCATTACTTTTTTCCTATCCGCTTTGCTTGATAACCTTACCACTTCCATCGTGATGGTATCGCTTTGTGCCAAAATATTAAGCAGTAAAGAAGACCGTTTATGGTTTGCCGGAATGATCATAATTGCTGCTAATTCCGGCGGGGCCTGGTCGCCCCTTGGGGATGTAACAACCACCATGCTGTGGATTGGAGGCCAAATCAGTGCACTGCATATCATACAGCAATTAATTCTACCCAGCCTGGCGGTATGTATCCTGCCGGCAATATTATTGTCACTCCATTTCCGGGGTAAAAAATTTACTATCATACCCAGGGTGAAATTTTCACCAAAGGAAGAGCGCGAAAGCAACATAGTGCTATTTTCGGGTATTGGTTTTTTGTTATTTGTGCCTTTATTTAAAACCATCACCCACCTCCCTCCTTTTATGGGAATGTTGCTCTCCCTGGGATTTATGTGGATCATTACGGGCATCCTGCATAAAAATAAGCCTGTCGAATACATGCAGAAATA
>JBBQOJ010000036.1:0-10563 GCA_038330815.1 Chitinophagales bacterium
AAAGGTACTGGTTACCGGTTACGCGGCCGAAGGAAAATCGGTGGCCAGGCAGGATGGTAAGGTGATTTTTATAGAAGGAGCGGTACCCGGCGACATAGTGGATGTATTTGTGAGCACCAATAAAAAAGATTACGGTGAAGGCAAAGCCACTTTTATACATGAATATTCGCCTGAAAGAACCATCCCGTTTTGCAAACATTTTGGCACCTGTGGCGGATGTAAATGGCAAATGTTACCCTACCAAAAACAACTGGAATACAAACAGCAGGAAGTGACTCAAAACTTCAGGCGGATTGGTAAAGTGGAACTGCCCGGCATGATGCCAATTGTGGGTAGTGACCAAACGATTCATTACCGGAACAAGCTGGAATTTACGTTTAGCAATAAGCGGTATTTAACGTCAGCAGAGATTAAAACCCTGCCAAAACCTCACAAGGTATCCGCAGATGGCACCGAAGCCCCGGCGCTGGAGGAAGCAATTTCCGGTAATCACCCGCACCTTCCAGGTACGGAAAGCGCCTCACCTGGGGGGGTGCCCGGGACTACGGCAGGCGCTCTGGGCTATCATGTGCCCCGCATCTTCGATAAAATTATAGATATTGAAGAATGTTATTTGATGGAGGAGGCCAATAATACCATCCGTAACAAAATCCGCGGTTTTGCACTTGAAAATAACTATTCCTATTACGATATCAAACAACATACGGGCTGGTTACGCAATATCATCATCCGGTATTGTACCACCGGCGAACTGATGGTAAATATTTGTTTGGGGTATGAAGACGAGGTGGAAACGAAACGACTGCTGGATTTTGTTTTACAGGAAGTGCCCGCCATTACCACATTATTGTACACCATCAATACCAAATGGAACGATACCATTTATGACCTTACCCCGCAGGTGTACCATGGAAAGGGCTATGTAATAGAAAAGCTGGCCGATTTTTCATTTAAAATTGGCCCCAAATCTTTTTTTCAAACCAATACCTCACAGGCAGAAAAGTTATATACGATCACCAGGGATTTTGCGGGGCTCACTGGCCGGGAAGTTGTGTACGACTTATACTGCGGCACCGGCAGCATCGGCATTTTTTTAAGTAAGGGGGCAAAAAAAATCATCGGGGTAGAAGTAATCGCCGAGGCCATCGAAGATGCCCGTTTAAATGCCTCGCTAAACAATATTACCCATGCGGAGTTTTTTGCGTGTGATGTAATCAAGGTATGTGACGATTCCTTTTTTGAGCAACATGGCCGGCCGGATGTGGTAATTACCGATCCGCCACGGGCAGGAATGCATGAAAAACTGGTAAACAAATTACTGGAGATTGCCGCACCCACCATTGTATATGTAAGCTGTAACACTGCTACCCAGGCGCGTGACCTTGCTTTATTGGATGCAAAATACCGGGTAGAAAAAATTCAACCGGTAGACATGTTTCCCCATACCCACCATATTGAATGTGTGGTATTATTAAAATTGAAACACCCCGCATAACCGGCGCCTGCATTATTCTTCATTATAAATGCGCCCAGGCAATCGCAACGTGGTACTGCCTAAAAGTGGCATCTGTAAAGGTTTACAGCTTACCTGCCACCCCCATGTTACCTATTGAAAGATGGAGGTATATAATTGGCCGCACAGTTACCTTTTTTTGGGACGTTGTTTTTTAAATTCATTATTTTCTTAAATTGATCCTCCCTCAAACTACTTACTATGGATATAAAAGTAATTGCCTTTGATGCAGACGACACTTTGTGGGTAAATGAACCTTACTTCCAGGAAACCGAAAAGAAATTTTGTGCCTTGCTGGAAGACTACCTTCCGCATCATACCATGGCCAAGGAACTTTTTAAAACTGAAATTGATAACCTGCCACTGTATGGCTACGGTATAAAAGGGTTTATGCTTTCCATGATTGAAACCGCCCTGCGTGTTTCCAACAATACCCTTAATATCGAGGTGTTGGAAAAGGCCATCGGCTTTGGCAAGGAATTATTGGAGAAACCGATTGAAATGCTGGAAGGCGTGGAAGATGTGCTGGCCGCATTAAAAGGCCGGTACCGGTTAGTAGTGGCCACCAAGGGTGACCTGCTCGACCAGGAAAGAAAACTAAAAAAATCGGGGCTGGAACATTATTTTCATCACATCGAAATTATGTCGGATAAAAAGGAAGCAGATTACCTGAAGCTCATCAGGCACCTCGACATAGCCCCCTCCCAGTTTTTAATGATCGGCAATTCCCTTAAATCGGATGTGATGCCGGTATTGGCTATTGGCGGGCATGCCGTGCATATCCCTTACCATACTACCTGGGCACATGAGGTGGTAGAACATCATGTGGAGCACGAAAATTTCAGGCAGGTGGTAAACATTGTAGAAGTATTGGCCACCCTTTTACCCGCCGGTGATGAAGGTTAAACTAAACTAACATTTGTGTATGATGATACCGCAGTTACCAAAAGTTGAATTGCACCTCCACCTCGATTGCGGGTTGAGCTACCGTGTGGTTAAGACAATTGACCCCACCATCACCCGGGAGATGTACCTGCAGGATTTTGTAGCCCCGCTAAAATGTGCCAGCTTATCCTACTTCTTAACCCGCGCCATAAAAGGATACCAACTGATGCAAACGGAAAAGCAACTGGCACTGGTAGTGCACGACCTGTTTGACCAATTGGCTGCCCAGCACGTAATATATGCCGAAATAAGGTTTGCGCCGCTTCAACACTGTGAAAAGGGGCTCTCCCCTATGGAGGTAGTAGTTGCTACAGAAGCTGCCACCAAAGCTGCCATTCAATCATCGGGCATTGAAGCCCGGCTCATCCTTTGCACCCTGCGGCATTATAACGAAAACCAAAGCATGGAAACGGTGCAACTGGTGGAAAAGTTAAAAGGCACCTGTGTGGCAGGTTTTGACATTGCCGCTGATGAAGCCGGCTTTGCGATTAGTGAACATATTGCAGCGTTTAAGTATGCCCATGAAAAAGATATACCCTGCACAGCACATGCCGGTGAGGCAATGGGCGCAGCCAGTGTATGGGAAACCCTGAAATACCTTGCCCCCTCCCGTATTGGTCATGGCGTAAGGAGTATTGAAGATGCCATTTTGGTAAACCACCTGGTACGACATTCCATTCACCTTGAAGTTTGCCCTTCCTGCAACGTGCAAACCGGCCTTTACGATTCCCTTCAATACCACCCGGTACACCAATTATATAAGGCCGGGGTATCCCTCAGTATCAGTACCGATGCCCCTACCATTGTGGGTACCAGCCTGTCTAAAGAGTACCAGCAACTACAGGAAACTTTTGGCTGGACGCTCCGGGATTTTTATCAATGTAACCTAAATGCAATAAAGTGCGCCTTTATACCACAACAACTAAAGGAACGGTTAATATACCAGCTAACTGATGGGTATCCTCTGGAGGCCACTGTTACCGGTTAGTATAAGCTCCTTTCACGAAGGCGGTGGAATGACATGCTGCGGCAGTGGTACTTACCAGCGGCAAGCAAAAGGAAATGTTTTACTTCATACCTATAACAGAATCATAAAACCTTTGTACAAGGCAGGATAAATCCAATAACTATTGCGAAATTGCAGCCGAATCAATTTTATATAAATGGCTTTCAGCAATCCCGGTAACAGTTTTCAACGCACTACCCCCATCGTTCTTAATTTAATCATCATCAATGCGCTAGTTTACCTGGCACAGGGGCTGGGTGGCGACCAGGCAAGCACGGATCTTTTTGCCCTCCATCATTACAAGTCGGACTATTTTCAACCTTACCAGCTGGTAACCCACATGTTTATGCATGGTGGTTTCTTTCACCTGTTTTTTAATATGATTGCGCTTTGGATGTTTGGCTCAATGGTAGAGAAGGTTTGGGGGCCGAAACGATTTTTGATTTTCTATTTCATTTGTGGCCTGGGTGCAGCTGTTTTCCAATTAGGATCTTATGCAGTTGATTGGTGGCAGGTAGATCAAAATATAGGGCAGTTAAACGAAGACCTGCTTAATCAGTATCAAACCAGGTTAAGGATGCAGGCAACGGTAGGCGCATCGGGTGCAATAATGGGGGTACTGGCGGCGTTTGGTTACCTGTTCCCTAATAATGAATTGATTATTTTCCCGATTCCGATACCAATTAAAGCCAAATGGGCGATTATGGGGTTAATTGCGATGGATGTTTTTGGTGGAGTAGTGAAAGTGCAGGGCGATAATATTGCGCATTTCGCACATATCGGGGGGGCTGCCATTGGATTTTTACTTGTGTTATACTGGAACAAAACCAATAAAAAAACGTTTTATTAAAATTTTCATTCCTTATTAAAGGGTGTTTGTAAATTTGATACATAATTATTAAAATGGGAGAAGCAGACAGGTACCCGGAATATAAGCGACCGCGCTACAGGCTAACACTAGGTAGTGATGGGAATGCGCTGGTATCGCTATTTACCATTAATGTGATCTTCTTCCTGTTGCTGATCACCATACAGGTAGTCTATTATTTTTTTCAGTCGGGCGCAGGTGCATTTAATGCGCAGGTAGTGCAGTATTTTGAAATACCAGCCGGCCTTACCAAATTAAGCGAGCGCCCCTGGACTATTTTTACCTACATGTTTTCACATACAGGGGTATTGCATATTTTAAGTAATATGTTGTGGTTATGGGCGTTCGGTTTTATTTTCCAGGAGTTGACAGGCAATAAAAAACTCATTCCCGTATATATTTATGGTGGCCTGGCAGGTGCACTTGTGTTTATCATAGCCAACTACAGCATACCGCCATTAAAACCTTTTATTGAAAGTTCAGCCATGCTAGGGGCCAATGCAGCCACCATGGCCATTGCCGTTGCAACTACCACGTTGGCGCCCAACTACCGTTTTTTCAGGAATTTAAACGGCGGCATTCCCATTTGGGTGCTCACCCTTATTTATATTTTTATTGATTTTGCCGGAGTGGCTTCGCAAAGTGCAGCCTATAGCCTGTCGCACGTTAGCGGTGGTTTGGCTGGTTTTGTTTTCGTTTACCTGCTTCGCAAAGAATATGATGGCAGTATTTGGATGAATAATGGATACAACTGGTTTATGAACCTATTTAACCCTGAGAAAAATAACCCCGGCAGCACGGTAAGGGAAAAGGTTTTTTATAATGCGGGGGGCAGAAAACCTTTTCAGAAAACCGCCCACATTACCCAGCAGCGTGTGGATGAAATATTAGATAAGATTAGCCAGAAAGGGTATCACCTGTTAACCGAGGAAGAGAAAAGTATTTTAAAGCGGGCTGCAGAAGAAGATTTGTAGCAGGTTTTGGTATTAGCAATAACCATAAATTCCCCCTGTTTGCCGGATGTTGTTACTTCCTTTTCAATATACCGGGTCATTAAAAGCGCTTTGTTCCCTTCTACTCCAGTCCGTATCTTTATGCCATGCCAAAAAGCATCTTACGAAGGTTTACAAAAAAAGTATTTATCATTGCCAATGTGTTGGTGGCTGCACTTTTTTTGGTAGGATGTTATAGTGAGGTGTTTTTCTCTGCCTCGTGGTGGCCGGTGGGATTGTTAACCATTTCGTTGTTTTATCTCCTGTTGTTACTGCTGGCTTTTTTTATTTTTTGGTTATGCTTCCGATCCAAATGGGCCTTGCTTTTTGTGGTGATTGCGGGGGTAACCTTTTATCATATCCGCAATATCATTCCTTTCCGTTTTCGCTCCCTGTTTTCGATGGCCAAACAGCAAAACGCCATCCGCATAATGAGCTGGAACGTGGCACAGTTCGATATAATGAAACACAAGCAAAAGCCGGGCACTTACAACGAAATGATCAACCTGGTGAATGAGTTTAGGCCCGATATCGCCTGCTTCCAGGAAATGGTAAGTGGCGATACCCTGGCTGATTTAAACAATGCCTACTACCGCAAGTACAGCTTTTATTCCATCTTTCAATTTGCTTATAATCTAAAGTTGCCTAACTATTTTTATACCTACAATTTTAAGGACGATTTTTTAAGCCAGCAACATTTTGGCATTATCATTTTTACCAAATACCCTATCATTAATAAACAAACTGTAAGCGTTTATCCTTACGATTACAATTCCAATTTTCAATATGTAGATGTGGTGAAGGACACTGATACCCTCCGTGTTTTTAACTGTCATTTACAATCGCTTCGTTTTTCGGCAACCAATATTAAATACCTGCAAAAGCCTTCCATAAAAACCGATACCGATATTGAAAAATCAAAAAGCGTGATTGCAAAATTTAGAACCGCGTTTTTAAGAAGACAGTTACAGGCAGACCGCGTACGGTTGGCCATTGAAAAAAGTCCTTACCCCGTAATTGTATGCGGCGATTTTAACGATGTGCCTAATTCTTATCCTTATGAAACCATTGGCAAGGGATTGCAGGATGCGTTTGTGAAAAGGGGGCATGGGCTGGGCCGCACCTATAGCGGTTTTTCTCCCACCTTACGCATTGACAATATATTTATTGATAAACGTTTTGAAGTTAACCAATTCATCCGGGTACCCAAACAGTTAAGTGACCATTTCCCCATTATTACGGATATCACCCGTTTACGCGATTAAGGGAATAACCTATATTTGCACTCGTTATGCTGATATTAACCAACACCTATCTATTACTTCCCTGTTGTAACCAATAAAACGGCCGGCTGGATCATGGGCTTGTATACCTGAAAGTAATTCCCTCACCCGATTGCGGCGAAGTTTGTTTCACTGCTAAAATTGTTGAAAAAGGTATGCTGTACAAGTGAATGACACAACCCTGCGAGGGTGCGTCAAGCAGACAGGGATGCTGGCACTGGTATTAATGTTGGTAAAGAAATCTTACAACAGTAACAATCTAAAATAATGGCTTTAAAAGTTTATAATTCTTACACCCGCCAAAAGGAACTATTTACCCCTATTACTCCGGGCCATGTGGGCATGTATGTATGTGGGCCAACAGTGAGTGGCGAAAGTCATTTGGGGCATGCAAGGCCCTATGTAACTTTTGATTTTGTGTACCGTTACCTTACCAACAAGGGGTTTAAAGTACGGTATGTACGAAATATTACCGATGCCGGCCACTTTGAAGAAGAGGGCAGGGAGGCGGAAGACAAGGTGACCAAAAAAGCGTTGCTGGAAAAGCTGGAGCCAATGGAATTGGTGCAAAAATACACCAACCTGTTTCACTGGGCGATGTTGCAGTTTAATTGCGTGGAGCCAAGTATCGAGCCTACCGCCACCGGGCATATTGTGGAGCAGCTGAACATGATAGAAAAAATTATTGCTGCAGGATATGCCTACGAGATTAATGGCTCGGTATATTTTGATGTAAAGAAATATGCTGCCAACCACGACTACGGCAAATTGAGTGGCAGGGTAATTGAAGACCTGCTGGAAACAACCCGCGAGTTGGAAGGGCAGGAAGAAAAGCGCAACAGGGCAGATTTTGCTTTATGGAAATCGGCTGCACCGGAACATATCATGCGCTGGAAAAGCCCCTGGGGCGATGGCTACCCTGGTTGGCACATCGAATGTTCTGCCATGGCCACCAAGTACCTCGGTGCCGAGTTTGATATACACGGAGGTGGTATGGACCTGCAGTTTCCGCACCATGAAAGTGAGATTGCACAGAGTACTATTTGCAATCATCATTCGCCGGCGAGGTACTGGATACACAACAATATGATTACGGTAAATGGCCGTAAAATGGGTAAGAGCTATAATAACCAGATAAAGCTAACAGAGATGTTTAGTGGCGCCCATCCGTTGCTCACCCAGCCCTTTAGCCCAATGACCATCCGGTTTTTTATATTGCAAAGCCATTACCGGAGCCCGATAGATTTTAGCAGCGAGGCATTACAGGCGAGTGAAAAAGCACTGAAACGTTTGTGGGAAGCCTACGAAGTACTAACAAGGCTGGATGCCGGGGATTATGCTGTTGCAACAGATACCGATCTGGATGAAAAGATAGTAGCACTGGTAAAGGAACTGGAAGTTTTTATGGATGATGATTTTAGTACCGCAAAGGTATTGGCAAACCTGTTCGAACTGGCACCTGTTATCAATTCCATTAAAGACGGGCACCTTGTTGCGGGGGCAATCGCTTCTCCTACAATACAGTTATTGAAGGATACGTTTAAGGTTTACCTGGAGGATATTATGGGGTTAACCAACACCGCTACCCGGGAAAATGAATCACTGGAAGGGGTAATGCAATTGTTGATAGCTATTCGCAAAGAAGCAAAAGCCAAAAAGGATTATGCCACTTCCGATAAAATCAGGAACCAACTGGTTACGCTGGGCATCGCCCTCAAGGATGAAAAAGATGGTAATATGAGCTGGATTAAAATGTAATGGAATAGCAGACTGTTATTTTTGCAACCATTCCATTTCCGGAACCAGCGCCGGCTGTTTAAAATAATTCAGCCGCAGGGTGTCATTCCAGCCATTGGGGTTTCGCTCAAAAGTTTTACTGCTAAAGAATACCATACCGTTGATGTTGGGGGTATTACGGATAGCATCTATTTGGTAGGGTAGTTGTGTTTTCCTTCGCCAGGAAGCATTGCTGTTGGCGCGGTAAATGCCGATGCCGATATAGCAATGTTTGCCATAGGTATTATTGCTCCACCAGTCGAGCAGTAATTCAAAAGGTGCAGTCCGGTGCTCAATCTCCCAGTATAATTGCGGTGCAACATAATCAATCCAGTCGTTTTTTAGCCACAGCAATATATCTGCATACAGGTCATCGTAATTTGATAGCGCCCCAATGGTGTTGCTACCATTTACCGGGTCTTTATCCTGGTTGCGCCATACGCCAAATGGGCTTATCCCAAACTGGCATTGCGGATTCTCCTTTTTGATGGCCCGGCTTAGCATAGCAATGATGGAATCTGTATTGCTTCGGCGCCAGTCGTCCTTCTTCATGCCCTGGCCATACAGCCGGTAACTGGAATTGTCGGGAAATTCTTTACCTGCAATTTTATAGGGATAAAAGTAATCGTCAAAATGGATGGCATCTACGGCGTACCGGCTCACCACGTCTGTTACTACCTGCGTTACATATTCCTGCGCTGCCTTATTGCCCGGGTCAAAGTAGCGGATTTCACCGTAGGTTAAAAACCATTCGGGGTGCAGGCGGGTAATATGGGTAGGCGAAATGGAAGAGGTTCTTATATTAAATACGGCACGGTAAGGGTTCATCCAGGCATGAAATACCATTCCACGTTTATGCGTTTCGGTTATCATAAATTCAAGTGGGTCGTAATAAGGAACCGGCGGCTTTCCCTGTACACCCGTTAACCATTGGCTCCAGGGTTCATAGGGGGAGGGATAAAAAGCATCCGTACAAGGCCGCACCTGCACAATCACTGCATTGAGTCCATTTTTTTGATGCATGTCCAGCAATTGTATGAAGGACGCTTTTTGCGAGTTGCTATTGTAATCGCCCCGGTTGGGCCAATCAATATTGTCTACCGTGGCCACCCATACTCCTCTAAATTCGGGTTTAACCTGCCCGGATACTTTAATGATGGGGAAAGTGGGAAAAATAAAAATAACACAACAGGCAAGCACCCATTGCAGGTTGTTATACTGCATAACCAATCAATATTTAGATAGTGTGGATTTAATGAGAATTTCGAATTTTATCGAGTAATTTATTAAGGGATTTGGCTTCCTTTTCCGAAAGCGCCGACAGGATATGGTGAATCTCGGTTTCGTATTGATCTGTTTTTTGCAGCACTTTTTTACCTTTTTCCGAAATGGACACATCCACCAACCGTTTATCTGTTTTACAGGTTACTTTTTTTGCCAGGCCCTTAAGGATAAGGCGGTCAACAATCCTGCTGGTATCGCTCATTTTATCCAACATGCGTTCCCTTATCTGCAGGGTAGAAATGGGTTTTTCGCTACCTCGTAAAATGCGCAGTATATTAAACTGCTGCATGGTGAGGTTTTGTTTATCAAATATAAGCTTCAACTGTTCGGTGGTCCAGTTATAAGTAAAAATCAGGTTAATGATGGCGCGCTGGTGTTCGTTTCTGAAACTGCTTTGTTTGATGTCCTTGTCAATGCTCATATTAAGGTTCTCCTGTGAATGCCGGTTATGTTTAAAAGGCAAAGAAATGAAAAATCCGGTTATAGTGCTGTTCCCTTTGCTTACCCTGGTATATATTTATAGCGGATTGATACTGCTTCTTGCTGCAAACTCATTCATATATATTTTCACCAAAATGATAAAGTAACTGATCAGCAAAGGGCCAAATATCAGGCCCATAAAACCAAATAGTTTTAGTCCCACAATCACCCCCAATACCGTCACCATGGGATGCACATTCCCCATTTTTTTCATTAATCCAAGTCGTGCTATGTAATCAACATTCCCTGTTACTATGATACTATAAATGGTAAGGCCCGTAGCCATCCAGTTTTGGTTGATGGAATATAAATAAATCACCAGCGGCACCCAAACAATCATGGTGCCTACCAGTGGGAAAAATGCAAATACCCCGGTTACAAAGCCCCACATACCCCAATCCTTTACACCAAAAATA
>JBBQOJ010000037.1:0-10431 GCA_038330815.1 Chitinophagales bacterium
AGCCTTCCTGCTAACGATACTGTTCTTAGTAATGTCATTTATTACAAAAGATGTAATGATGAGTAAACTAATGGCCTCCCTCGGCATAATAGCAGGCGCCTACACTTGTCATTACTTTTCTAAACAAAACTCAACTAACAAAGATGAATCCTCAAAAATTTAAATTAATTGACGGTAAATTTTTACCCAAGGAAAGCCGTGAAATATTGCAGAGTGTTTTTTCCAGTAAAATACATTTTCATCAAATGAAAAATTTCGGTTCTCAGGAGCGCTTCGGGAAAGACGATAAAACAGCTTTGAAAAGAATTCCTCAACTGAAAAATAGTATAGAGAAAATTTTGAAAGTGATAGAATTGGCGGAAAAAAAAGGCGAACAGCTTGAGATAAAATCGGAGATCGTGATAAGTTTTGTTAAACCAATAAAAAATGTTTAGCGGCAGAACCTTACTTATTGCCACCATGCACGAAAAAGAAAAAGTGATGGCACCCGTTTTAGAAAACGAACTGGGTGTGAAATGCATTGTTTCTTCTGGCTTTAATACGGATGAGTTAGGAACTTTTACAGGTGAAGTTGAAAGAAAAGATGACCCAATTACAACAGCAAGAAAAAAATGTCGTATTGCTATGGAATTAGCCAATTGTGATATGGCCATTGCAAGCGAAGGCTCTTTTGGTCCTCACCCATCCCTTTACTTTGTGCCTGCAGATGATGAGTTTTTGCTGTTTATTGATAAGGAAAATGAGTTGGAAATTATTGAGCGTGAATTAAGTACTGACACCAATTTTAATGCGGGAGAAATAAAATCAGAGAAAGAACTGAAGGGTTTTGCAAACACAGCACTATTCCCTACTCACGGCCTGATTCTCAGAAAGAACAAAGACGATTATTCAGCAATAAAAAAGGGTATTACAGATTGGGAAACTTTAATGAACGCATATTATCATTTCGGCAAGGTAGATGGAATGGCATACGTAGCCACTGATATGCGGGCATTGTATAATCCAACCCGAATGAAAGTTATTGAAAAAGCTGTTCAAAAATTAGCCAATAAAATTAATTCCAATTGCCCGCAATGCAATACGCCAGGCTTCGGAATTACAGGTGCTAAACCAGGACTGCCTTGCGATTTGTGCGGTTCTCCAACGCACTCAACCTTAAGCTATATCTATGCTTGTGGGAAATGTACTTTCCGTAAAGAAATGAAATATCCATCTGGGAAAACAAAAGAAGATCCTGCGTATTGTGATATATGTAATCCTTAATTAATGATTAGTAATAATGTAGATGTAGCAGCAAGTATTCTAAAAGAGGATGGTATTATTGGATTTCCTACTGAAACCGTTTACGGTTTAGCCGGCAATATTTTTAGTTACAAGGCGATTAATGAAATATTCCACATCAAACAACGTCCGCTTTACAACCCATTAATTGTTCATATAAAAAGTATCGGGGATCTTAACACGATTGCAACAGAAGTACCTCCAATTGCAATCAAATTAGCAAATAAATTTTGGCCAGGACCATTAACCCTGTTGCTTAAAAAAAATCCGTTAGTACCAGATTTAGTTACGGCAGGAAAACAAACAGTAGCCGTGAGAATGCCCAATCATCCGGTAGCGCTGGCTCTTTTAAATATACTTGATTTCCCGTTAGCCGCTCCTAGTGCAAATCCGTTTGGAATGATTAGTCCTACCAATGCACAACACGTTGATGAATATTTTAGTAATAAAATTAAAATGGTGCTTGATGGTGGTATTTGCGAAACAGGCATTGAATCAACCATTGTTGGATTTACGAACAACGAGGTAATTATCTACAGGTTGGGAGGGATTTCAATAGAGGAAATAAAAAGTATTGCTGGAGAAGTTAAATTGTTTAATAAAGATAATAGTACTCCCGAAGCGCCAGGTATGCTTTCAAAACATTATGCGCCTGCAACTCCAATGCATTTTACAAATAATATTGGTCAATATATCAATCAATTTGAGGGGAAAAAAATTGGATTGTTGCTTTTTAATAAAAAAATAGATAATGTGCCAAAAGGTTTTTTCCAGGTTGTTTTATCACCCGGTGAAAATTTAAAAGAAGCCGCAGCAAAACTTTACAATACACTGCACGAATTAGATAAACTACACCTGGATTTTATCATTGCAGAAAGATTTCCTGAGACTGGATTAGGAAGCGTAATAAATGATAAATTAAGCAGGGCAGCAGTTAAAGCGATATGATGAAAACAATAATAAAGAATTCAACAATAATAAATGAAGGGAAATGTTTTATTGCAGATGTATTAATTAAAGGAAATAGGATAGAAAAAATTGCATCAGTAATTGATGCTACGAATGCAAACATAATTCTTGCCGATCATCTTCATCTACTGCCAGGAGTAATTGACGACCAGGTTCATTTTCGTGAGCCGGGGTTAACACATAAGGGAACCATTTATTCGGAGTCTAAAGCAGCGATTGCCGGAGGAATAACTTCGTTTATGGATATGCCTAATACGATACCTAACACACTTACCCAGGAATTATTAGAAGAAAAGTATGCTATGGCGGCCAAATGCGCTTTAGCCAATTATTCATTTTTTATGGGAATAAATAAGGATAATTTGGAAGAAGCTTTAAAAACAAATACCGAAAATGTTTGTGGAATAACGGATGATGGTTTGTATTTTAACAATGATGAAGGAATTTTAGCCAACTACCCCGATTACCTTGAAAAACTTTTTTCAAGAAGCGAAATTCTTATTGCTTTACATAGTGAAAATGACACAGTCATAAGACGTAATACAGAAAAATACAGAAAGATATATAATGACAACATCCCCTTTAAATTTCACCCGCTAATAAGAAACGAAGCAGCTTGTTTTACAGCTACAAAGCGTGTTTTGGATATAGCAAAAAAACATAACAACAGGCTTCATTTTTTTCATATTTCCACTTTAGCTGAAGCCAATTTGTTTGATCATAAAATTCCTGTGAATAAGAAACGAATTACAGCAGAAGCCTGCATTCATCATCTATGGTTTTCTGATAAGGATTACGAAAAACTTGGCGCTAAAATAAAATGGAACCCGGCAATAAAAAGGGAGGAAGACAAAAACGGATTGTTAGCGGCACTTGTAGAAAATAAACTAGACATTATTGCTACCGACCACGCTCCGCATACAATTGACGAAAAGAAGGGCAATTATTTTACATCCTTGCCAGGTGGACCATTGGTGCAGCACGCTTTACCAGCTATGCTTGAATACTATCATCAAGGAAAAATTGCCTTAGAAAAATTAGCTGAAAAAATGTGTCACAATGTTGCTGATATTTATAGAATTAAAGAAAGAGGTTACATAAGAGAAGGATACTATGCAGACTTAGTCTTAGTTGATTTGAATAATCATTGGAGAGTTAATCATGAAAATATTTTATACAAATGCAAATGGTCGCCATTTGAGGGTCAATTATTCAGTAGCAAAATTGTAAAAACATTTGTAAACGGAAATTTGGTTTATGATAACGGCCACTTTAATGAAGCAAATAAGGGCAAGAGGATACAATTTTCAAAAATCAGGTAAATAGGTCAAATAAACTATTTATAGTTTTCCTTTCTCCCCTAACACAAACAGCATGTATGAATTATAGCTTACTGATCGAAAACCTGACAAACCCGGCATTGTTATTTTTTGTACTTGGCATTATTACTGTTTATTTAAAAAGCGATTTGGAAATACCCCCTAATTCGTCCAAATTTATTTCACTCTATCTATTATTTGCCATAGGATTTAAGGGTGGCCAGGAATTATCTCACGAGCGGTTTACAAGCGAAATCGGATGGTCGATGATGTTTGGAATGTTTATTTCATTAATAATTCCTCTATACACATTTTTTATTTTGAAAAGGAGATTTAATGTCTTCGACGCAGGTGCAATAGCAGCCGCTTATGGTTCTGTAAGTGCGGTAACTTTTGTTACTGCGGTTTCTTATCTCGAATCTCAACAATTGAACCTCCATGGTCATATGGTTGCAATAATGGCTTTAATGGAATCACCCGCAATTATCATGGGGCTTGTACTAATTTCAGTTTTTAATAAAGATGAAAGTGAAAAAATAAAGAAACGGACAGCGATTAAACATTCTTTTACCAATGGCAGTGTATTGCTTATCCTTGGTAGTTTAGTCATCGGCTATTTAGCTAGCGCTAAACAAGCCGAAGGTATTAAACCGTTTACCAACGATTTGTTTAAGGGGTTTTTGGCTATTTTTTTATTAGACATGGGGATTACCAGTGGGAAAAAGCTGAAGGCGTTCTTTTCATTCGGATGGTTCCCCATACTTTTTGCCATCTTGGTTCCTTTGGTTAATGGAAGTGTGATTGCACTTTTAAGTTCGTTTGTAACGCAAGACATTACCAATCGATTTGTATTTGCAGTTTTGGCTGCCAGTGCTTCTTACATTGCTGTACCTGCTGCTATGAAGATATCTGTACCTAAAGCAAATCCAGGGCTTTTCTTACCAATGGCGCTTGCAGTAACCTTCCCTATCAATATAACCATTGGTTTGCCTGTTTATTTTCTTATTGTTCAAAATATATAATTAAGCTGAGTAATAGTCATTCCTCAGGTGTAAGCCCAACCTCGCGGAGCTTCCATCATTCCTGCCCAATTTTTATTTTTAGCATTTTCCTCCATTTATAATTTTTTAAAACTGCCACCGCATAGCTTGCACATAAAGACCGAAACACAAGCAAGGAAATACCAGCGAAACCATTGATAGACTACACCTTGCAGACAAGAGCGCCAGTTGGTAACAGCGGTTTAGCGAAGTTGGCGGTGCTGTGCTTCGGATGGCGATATTTCCTATGATTGAAAGGTAGCTTCGTAGGATGTTTTATAGTTAAAATGCCAACTTCGCCAAAGCGCAAAATGTTGGCATCATTTTTTTAGTAATGTACCTGGTTGAAACAGCATTGCCTTTGTAGAAAAGTTTGATACAAGTTGCCTGGTTTTCTTAAACTATTTCCCCATTGTCAATGGTAAAACAACAGCTTGCAATGCAGGATAAAAAGTTGCACGCTGAATAACAGCGAAGACAGCGATAACAAGCAAGTTGTACAGCTACACGGAGAAATCCAGCAGCTGGTTGGTTGAAGAAGCAGGAGATAACATTACTTTACGATAAATATTTACCGCATGAATTATCTAATTAGTCTTTCGCTTTTAATGACAATGGCTGCCAGTTCCTCAATAAATACCCTTACCGTATTACCCGATCGGCCTACCATTTATGCCACACTAAATGCAGCAACTACCGCGGAAGAAATTGATCAGCAAATTGAATCGTTGCCCAATGAAGTGCCCAATTTACGTACGGGTTATGAAGGCGCTTTGCTAATGCGTAAAGCGGGGTTGGTAAGTGGCCCTTTTAATAAACTAGCAACTTTTCGCACTGGTCGTGCCAGGCTTGAAAAGGCATTGGACAACGGAAAACTGAATCCCGAACTTCACTTTTTACGGTTGATTATCCAGGAGCATGCACCGCGAATACTTAATTATAAAGGTAATTTACGTGGCGACAAAGCCATTGTGAAAGCGCATTTTAACAGGATGCCCGATGACCTTCGCAAAATTGTGCTCGGGTATAGCAGAAATTCAAAAGTGTTGCCGGAAAGCGAACTGCATTAAGAAATTCCAGTGCTATATTTTATTGACACAACTTCGGGTGAACGTACGCATGAGGGATTGCAGCGTAAAGCCCACAGCCACGCGGCACAGGTGGCGGGGACTTGCAGCGGAAAGCCCGGCCTCCCAATGCAATCGTTGGGACATGCCCTGCTATTGCAACGCTTTGTTGGAAAGCACAGGGGAAGCTGTATTCTGCCGTTGATCAAGTGTCTGCCTGATTTCGTTGCTTAGCAAGACACTTCCCCGCCATAATGTTGGATGATTTTAATACGCGGGTTTTTACTCTTGAAATAACTGCACAGGCTTTCTTCACTGTGTTGGTTGATACGGTGCTTAATAATACAAGATCAAAACGATGCTGATCAAACAGTGCTTATGCGTCCGCATAATTGATCGTTTTGTTTTCTGTTTGTTAAACTGGCGAACTACAGTTTGGTGACCATTGAATCAGGACAAGAAATTGAAAAATGCTGATTCATGTTATCACCCACACGTTAACAGGTGCAGCTGGCATAATGCAAAGGTGTATTGCAACTGCAGGGAAACATTGAACCAGGACAAGAAATAAACAGCCGCAACTGCATCCTACTGCAATTATTCCTTACCGCTAGTACTTATACTTAATCGGGCTAACTGCATGGAGCGACAGGTGGCGTATTGGCCATGCAGCGCCCGGCTGAAATGGAGGATGCCAATACCGTAATTGGCCGGGTACCCTTTTTTGTCAATTGGAGAAGATTTTTAAAGACGATACCAGCGCCACCCGCAAGCCATCAATATGCCTTTTAATTGCCAGCGCTATTAAAAAAGCGGGATAGGCGAAAAGCAGCAATCAAATACCAGCGAAAAAGTTTTCGTAGTTTTTTATTACACGTTAAAGGTTTAACTAAAACCATTTATCTACTTTTATTTTCAATTAACGATCCCTGTCTAAACCGCCTCTCTTTACTTCCTTGGACAACTGCTGAATTTTACTTAAGTATTGTCAAACCTAAATTGCTATTATGAAAAAACTACTCCTGCTTTTATGGCTGTGTTGCTTTTTGTTAAGCATTGCCAATGCCCAAACCCGGGAAATTACCGGCCAGGTATTTAACAACGAAACCGGCGAAAAGCTTGCCGGTGCAAGTGTAACCCTAAAGGGAACCACTAAGGTAACCATCACCGGCCCCGGTGGAAAATTGGCCATTACCGTTCCGGGAACCGGTACCCCTGTTTTACAAATTAAATCTGTGGGATTCGCACAACAGGAAATTACGGTAACCAGTCAAACCAGTGTGTTGATAAAGTTGCCGGGGGATTGACGTGGATGCCCAATGAACCAACTGTACAAGGGAGTGACACAACGCTGCTGCCATGGAAAACCACCGCCTGCTAAATAAACTATTAATTAAAAATTATAAAAAGGTGGTACAGGTAATTGCAGAATGCAATTAGCCGCTACCGTTAGGTTACATTTTTAAAGCTGGCTAAAAAAGAAACTATGCAGAGAAGAACATTTATAACAATGGGCGCCACCACACTGGGGGCATTGCCGGTAATGGGGTTGAGTGCACTGGATGGATGGCCGTTCATGCTACCGCCGGCCAAACCGGCCTGGCTGGTGGAACTGGTAAAACTCAACGACAAAAATATTGAGCCGCTGAAGTTACGCCAGGTACAGGCCGCATCGCACCCCGCAGTTGGTGCCATTGCGGATGGAGATGAAATACCCAGTCCGCAGGCAACCGGGCACTTTATATCCATGGCTGCTGCAGCTTTCTCCGCCAACGAATCTTTGTATTACCGATCTGCAGACTTATTGAAAAATATTGCAGTTGCCATTCAATATTTACGCCATGTTCAACATCCTGATGGTACCATCGACCTGCTGAGCACCAATTTTCATTCGCCTCCCGATACCGCCTTTAGCGTAGAATTATTGGCGCCTGCCTATCACCTTATCAAATCATCCAACGCCGATGGCGCCAGCCCGGTATTATCGGCACTGCAAACCTACCTGCAAAAAGCAGGGGAGTCGTTGATTGTTGGCGGTATTCATACCCCCAACCATCGGTGGGTGGTATCCGCGGCGCTGAGCCAGCTGAATGCCTTGTGGCCCGATGAGCGCTATGTAAAACGGGCAGAGCAATGGCTGACCGAACACATTGACCTGGATGCCGATGGCCAATACACTGAAAAAAGCACTGGTGGTTACACGCCTTTAGTGAACCGCGTATTGATAACCCTTTCCATCAATTTAAATAATCCGGGGATACTAGAGTATGTGCGTAAAAACCTCAACATGACGATGTATTATGTGCATCCCAATGGCGAGGTGGTAACCGAGGCATCCAGCCGCCAGGACAAGGGGACCATTGGCACCATGGAAAATTATTATTTCTCTTATCGCTACCTCGCCCTGCTCGATAACAATGGGGAGTATGCCGCCATGTGCCGGTTGATAGAAAAAAGTTGTTTCCCAAAACTGGTAAATACACTATCAGCATTTTTAGGCACCCCTTTTTTATGGACAGGCTTACCTGGTAGCAAGGCGTTGCCCACCAGTTATACAAAGGCCTTTCCGTTTTCGGGTGTGGCCCGTATCCGCAGGGGTAACTGGGATGCCACCCTGCTGTCGAACAATGCCGGCTTTCTTACTTTTCATAAGGGGTCGGCCGTGTTGCAGGGCATGCGGCTGGTGGCCTCGTTTTTTGGAAAGGGACAGTTTCAGTCGGCCGACATACAACAGGAAGGCGGTTCCTGGGTGTTGCGCAGCCAGTTGGAAGGCGTGTACTATCAGCCTTATCCAACAGAAGGCATTGATCCCCTGGGCGACTTAAGTAAGATGCCCCGAACCAACAGAACACAAAGCGAAATTCAACACCTGGAAACCATCATTACCATCACCGAAATGGGGAGCGGGATTAACGTTGATATCGAAATACACGGCACCGACCGCGTACCGGTATCGCTGGAGTTGATATTCAGGAAGGGGGGTAAATTTACGGGTGTGGAGCAGCACCCCGGCAGTCCCTTGGCGCATTTATTAAAAGGGAATTCGGGCAGCTATACCATGGGTAATGATACCATTCGTTTTGGCCCGGGAAAAGCGGAGCACAAAGGCGTTCAACTGAGGGGAGGCCTGCCTGCAACTGATTCGCCGGCGGTTTACCTTACCGGCTTTACGCCTTTTAAACATACCCTTCAGCTTTCCTAAATATACCAATATGAAAAAAGGAACATTTACGCAGGTTTCAAAAATCCAACAATGGTGGATGCTGGTTGTTGGATGGATGTTGTTGCCCGTTACCTGTTTTTCGCAGAAGGAGTTTCAAAAGAAATACCAGGCACAAATGATCACGGCTGCGGCGGGTGATGTAATCAGTTTGCCGGAGGGCACTTTCACTTTAACGAATACCCTTTCGCTGGAAGGAAAGAAAAAAATTACGATCCGCGGAAAGGGAATGGATAAAACCATCCTGAGTTTTAAAGGGCAAACGGATGGGGCAGAAGGCATCCGGGTAAGCAATGGTACCGATATTGTATTGGAAGGGTTTACCGTGCAGGATGCCAAAGGCGATGCCATTAAGGCAATGCATGTAACAGGTATTCATTTTATTAATGTGAAAACGGAATGGACGGGCACACCGGGCCCGGAAAATGGCGGCTATGGCTTCTATCCTGTGCAATGCAAACAGGTACTGATAGATCGTTGCACTGCCATCGGCGCATCGGATGCGGGTATCTATGTAGGGCAGTCGGAAGATATTGTAGTGAAACGCTCTATCGCTCATCACAACGTTGCCGGTATTGAAATTGAAAATTCACTCCGGGCCGATGTTTTTGAAAACGAAGCCCATGAAAATACCGGTGGGATATTAATATTCGACCTGCCCGACCTGGTGTTAAAGCGGGGCGGCCAGGTAAAAGTGCATCACAATAAAATACATGACAACAATTATGTGAATTTCGCACCGAAGGGGAATATTGTAGCAACGGTACCCAGCGGCACTGGCTTGCTGATACTGGCTTCAAAAGAAGTGGACATTTATGAGAACCAAATAATCAATAACCAAAGCGTGGGCACCGGTATTATTAGTTATTTAACCACGGGTAAGCCGATCAACGATGCGATGTATGATCCCTTTCCTTCCGGCATTACCATTCGCGATAATGTGTATGAGCGCAGACCCGGCAAACCGGTGGGCACCGATGCGTTAAGCGGTTTGCTGGGCCGCAAATATGGAGAGCAGGTACCACATATTTTATATGATGGAATTAAAAATACCGCCCTGCTGGATGCCGCCGGCAACTGGGTAGCTGGCCACTGCATCCGCATTGTAAATAATAAAAATCAGTCGATCGTACACCTCGATGCCGCCAACCAGTTTAAAGGCATGGCCGTCGTTACCAAGGGTTTTGATTGCAATAATTAAAAAGTTATGCTTAGGGTAGTGGTCACCGGAATGATTTGTTTGCTGGGCAGCTATTTCTTTATTGGAGATAACAGTAAGGAGTACCCGCAATTGTTATCCGGCTGGGAGCTTTTTGAGGGGAAGATGGCATTGCTGCAACCAAAAAATGGCCTGGTGTCTTACTCGCTTAACACGCCCCTGTATTCGGATTATGCGGAAAAGCAACGGCTGATCCGGTTACCGAAAGGCAGTAAAGTAAACTACCGGGCCAAAGGCGTTTTTGATTTTCCGCAGGGCACTTTATTGATCAAAACATTTTACTACCCGGCAGATTTTCGCAAGCCCGGTGTAAATA
>JBBQOJ010000038.1:0-10427 GCA_038330815.1 Chitinophagales bacterium
GAAGCTGTACCGCAAACAGGGAAAGCGGTACCGGGATTTTGCCCCAGCGTGGTGCAAACCGTTTGGGAGAATATCACCGGAGAAAAGCTAACAAGAAACAGGGACAATATAAAAATTCTGTATATCATAAGCAGCAGTAAAGGTATTGTAAGGAGGCATTAAAAGTAATTTCTGCTGCAGTTGTTAATGATTATTAACAAGCGGGTGAGCATTGTTTACGATTGCACCTGGTGATCATTTGTATTTTCACCTGACAACCATTCCAGTTAAAAGGGTTGCAATTGCAGCAGGTAAAAGATGCACGGGTAACGTGGCCGGTAAAAAGGCACTGTCTTTATTTTACCATGGCCTTTACTTCCTGTAATTTCAGCAGGGCTTCAACGGGAGTGAGGCGGTTGATGTCTACCGCATTCAGCAATGTCCGGATTTCTTCAAACGTAGCGGAATGTGCATCAAAGATGCTTAATTGAATTTTTGGGGCGCCCACTTGTTTGATGTTTTCTTTAAGATTTCCGGGAGTCGCATCTTCCCGGCTTTCCTCCAGTTGCACTAATATTTCATTGGCTCTTTCAATCAGGCTGGGAGGCATACCGGCCATCCTGGCTACATGAATACCAAAGCTATGTACGCTACCGCCTGGCGCCAGTTTTCGCAGGAAGATGATTTTATTGCCTACCTCTTTATTGGTAACATGAAAATTTCTTACCCTGGTCAATTTGTTTTCCAGTTCATTCAGTTCGTGGTAATGGGTGGCAAAAAGTGTTTTTGGCGAATGGACTGACTGGTGCAGGTATTCCACGATGCTCCAGGCTATAGAAATGCCATCATAGGTGGAAGTGCCACGCCCGATTTCATCCAGTAATATCAGGCTACGGGAGGTAATGTTATTAATGATGCTGGCCGTTTCATTCATCTCTACCATGAAGGTACTTTCGCCTCCGCTCAAATTATCATTGGCGCCCACCCGGGTAAATATCTTATCCGTTAATGGTACTTTCGCATCACTTGCCGGAACAAAACTGCCCATGTGCGCCATTAAGGTAATAAGGGCGGTTTGCCGCAGGATGGCGCTCTTTCCGCTCATATTGGGGCCGGTGAGAATAATTACCTGCTGCGTATCGGGATCCAAAAAAATATGGTTGGATATATATGACTCACCAATAGGAAGGTGTCTTTCAATCACCGGGTGGCGACTGTCTTTTATATCCAAAACATTGCTTTCAGATACAAGGGGTTTTTTGTAATTAAACTGTAAGGCATTATTTCCAAAGCAGGTAAGGCAATCAAGTACCGCCATCACGTGCCCGTTTACCTGCATGGGAGCAATGTAATCCTGTAATTCATTGAGCAATGCTTCAAAAAGCTGCATTTCAATCTGCAGGATTTTATCTTCTGCCCCCATTATTTTTTCCTCGTATTCCTTTAATTCGGGCGTAATGTATCGTTCAGCATTGGCCAGCGTTTGTTTCCGGATCCATGTTTCAGGCACCTTGCTTTTGTGAAGATTGGTGACTTCCAGGTAGTAGCCAAATACATTATTAAAACTAATTTTCAGGGAAGATATGCCCGTTACCAGTGCTTCCTTCTGTTGCAGTTCAACCAGGTACTCTTTTCCGCCGCTTGATATTTTTCTTAACTGGTCCAGTTCTGCATGGATGCCATTGGCAATCATGCCCCCCTTGGAAGCCAGGGCGGGTGGATTTTCCTGCAACTCCGCCACAATTTTTCCGAGAATATATTTACAGGGATTGAGTGAATCTCCCAGTCTTTTTAAATAGTCATTGTCGGTACCGGCACAAAGCGTTTTAATGGCGTCTGTTTGAAGCAGGCCACGGGCTATTTGCAACACTTCCCGCGGAGTTACCTTCTTTAAAGGCACTTTGCTCACCAATCGTTCCACATCGCCGGCCTGTTTTACATGCTGACTAATCTTATTGCGGGTATCCACTTCCCTGATCAGGTATTCTACCGTATCCAGCCGTTCCTTTATTTTTATAATATCGTTCAAAGGTAATACCATCCAGCGCTTGAGCAGCCGGGCACCCATGGGCGATACGGTGTTGTCGAGCACCTTAAGTAAGGTACTGCTACCTTCTGCCCCGCCAAACAGTTCCAGGTTGCGAATAGTGAAGCGGTCCATCCATAAGTGTTCTTCCCGGTCAATGCGCTGAATGGAAGTGATATGCCCCAGGTTGGGATGCTCGGTATCCTTCAGGTAATGTAAAATTGCCCCGGCGGCGATAATTCCTTCTTCCAGGGATTCTACACCAAACCCTTTAAGGCTATGGGTGCCAAAATGTTTCAGCAGGCTTTCGTGGGCATAGGCCGATGCAAAAATCCATTCATCCAGGGCGTACGTAAAAAACTTGGTACCAAATGTTTCTTTAAACAGTTTTTGCCGGTTGCGTTGAAAAACCACTTCCGCCGGTTTTAAACTTTGTAGTAATTTATCAGCATATTCACGGTCGCCTTCTGCAACAAAAAATTCGCCGGTACTGATGTCAAGGAAAGCAATGCCCACCCGTTGCCGGTCGTCTTTATCGTTATCAAAATGGAGTGCAGCTAAAAAATTATTGCTGTTGTGTTCCAGTAATTTATCACTGGTGGCTACGCCAGGCGTTACCAACTCTGTTACCCCTCGTTTTACAATGCCCTTGGCCATTTTGGGATCTTCCAACTGGTCGCAGATGGCCACCCGGTAGCCGGCCTTTACCAGTTTATGCAGATAGGTATCGAGGGCATGATGCGGGAAGCCGGCCAGTTGGGAAGAGTTGGCATCGCCATTGTTTCTTTTAGTAAGGGTGATGCCCAAAACACCCGAGGCATTCACTGCATCCTGGCCAAAGGTTTCATAAAAATCGCCCACCCTGAATAACAAAATGGCATCAGGGTACCGTGCCTTGATGGCATTGTGTTGCTGCATTAAAGGTGTTTCACCGGTTGCTTTCGCCATGTTGTTATTTGTAAATATGAACGGTTCCGGATATTGCCAGGATACCTGGTGGATTGGCGACGTTGCGGGATACCCGTTTTTTTTAATCCGTTGATTTTAAGGCAAGCGCAAAAATAAGGGCTTTATTATGGTTTACATCGGGTTTGTGAAACTTGTGAATTACTTTTGCAGCAAATTTACCCGGTGTAGTATGATCAGAAAATTGAGTATGGAGGAGCTAAACCGAAAGTCGGTGGAGGAATTTAGGGTGTCGGCAAAGATACCACTGGTAGTAGTGTTGGAGAATATTAGAAGTGCGTACAATGTGGGAAGTGTATTTCGTACCGCCGATGCATTTCTGCTGGAGGCCATTTATCTATGTGGCTACACCTGTGCGCCACCTCATAAGGAAATTAAGAAAACCGCCCTGGGTGCCGAAGAAAGCGTTCAGTGGAAGCAGTTTGACAATGCGGCCAGCGCTATTTCGGCATTGAAGCAAGAAGGTTACCAGGTGTATGCGGTAGAACAGGCTGCCGGCAGTATCGCTCTAAATAAATTCAAAGTAGATACTGGTGCTAAAACCGCGGTCATCTTTGGAAATGAAGTTACCGGGGTTGAAATGACAACCATACAACAATGCACAGGATGTATTGAAATACCCCAGTTTGGCATGAAGCATTCCTTAAACATAGCAACCGCCGCAGGTGTTGTATTGTGGGAAATGGTAAGGGAATACGAACCGCCGGCAGGTGTAACAACTGGAGCCCTACCCGGTTATCCGGGGTAATAAGCAGGGGACTGGCGATGCAGTAGTTCAAGCCGTTATCCTGGCCAACCGATAGAACTAACATTATATTTTGATGAATGAATAAACTAAAAAAGTACCTGGGCCTGGTAAAATTTTCGCATACTATTTTTGCCATGCCCTTTGCCCTGATTGGATTTTCCCTGGCTGCCACGCATATCTCCACAGGATTAAATGTGATGGAAACAATTGAATATGTATCCGGCAACGAACGCGTATTTACGTGGCAACAATTGTTAGGCAAATTGTTCCTGGTGGTGCTGTGTATGGTGTTCGCCCGCAGTGCGGCCATGGCATTTAACCGGTACCTTGATCGTAATTTTGATGCGCAAAACCCACGTACGGCCATTCGTGAAATACCAGCCGGCCTCATTTCAAAAGAAAGTGCGCTCCGGTTTGTGATCGTCAACAGTATCCTTTTTGTGACCGCCACTTTTTTTATCAACCCTATTTGTTTTTATTTATCCCCGGTGGCGCTTTTTGTGGTGCTATTTTATAGCTACACCAAACGGTTTACCGCATTATGCCACCTGGTACTCGGGATAGGGTTAAGCCTTGCACCCATTGGTGCCTACCTCGCTGTAGCAGGTAAGTTCGACCTGTTGCCGCTGTTATTTTCGTTTACCGTATTATTTTGGGTGAGTGGCTTCGACATCATTTATGCACTGCAGGACGAAGCTTTTGATAAATCGCAACACCTGCATTCTATCCCTGCCGCATTGGGGAAAACCAGGGCGCTCAGGGTATCTTCCCTATTACATCTTTTATCGGCGGTTTGCGTAATTGCCGCCGGATGGTATGGCGATTTCGGCTGGTTATATTGGCTGGGCATCGCCGTATTTATTGGGATGCTGATATACCAGCACGCTATTGTAAAGCCCTACGATCTGTCTAAAGTGAATATTGCCTTTATGACGGCGAACGGCATAGCATCGGTAATATTCGCTGTATTTGTTATGCTGGACCTGTTCCTGAAATAACAAACCAATTATTCACTAACTATTTATCACGCATCATTTTTTCCCATGCCCCGCATATTAGCCATTGACTATGGAGGTAAAAGAACCGGGCTGGCCGTTACCGACCCGATGCAGATTATTGCTACCGGCCTGGCCACCATCGAATCGAGGGAACTAATCCCCTACCTGGAAAAGTACCTCCATGCAGAATCGGTGGAGTTGATCGTTATCGGCCTGCCAAAAAATTGGGACGAGTCGGATACCCATGGTACGCCCCTGGTAGCGGCCGCCATCATCAAACTAAAAAAGGCCTTTCCACAAATCCCCATAAAAACGGTGGATGAACGCTATACCTCAAAAATGGCCAAAGATGCAATGCTGCAAATGGGCATGAAGAAAAAAGACCGGCGGGTAAAGGGAAATGTTGATATTATTGCTGCCACCATTATTTTGCAGGAGTACCTCCAAAGTACCGGTAATTAACTGCTATCAGTTAACTTTGCGATAATTTTTTATTTAAAACACAAGGTCGTTTAGTTGCTGTTGGCGGGTACACCCACCCGCTAACCTGATATTTTACTTACTAAGCGACATTAACCTAAAACAGCACATTTCAAGATGATTCTTCCAATAGTAGCCTACGGCTCGCCGGTATTGAGGAAAGTTTGCAAGGATATCACACCCGATTACCCCTTACTGGAAAAACTACTCGCCGACATGTGGGAAACCATGTATAACAGTAACGGTGTTGGCCTGGCTGCGCCCCAGGTAAATAAGGAAGTGCGCATATTCATGATCGATAGTACACAGGTTTTTGAAAACCTGGAGGAGAATGAAAAAGACCTTTATCCCGACGGGCCGGGCTTTAAGGGCACTTTTATTAATGCGCATATTACCGAAATAACCGGTGAACAATGGTCTTATAATGAAGGATGCCTTAGCATCCCCAAAATCAGGGAAGATGTTTTTCGCGGTGAATCAGTTACCCTTGGTTTTGTAGATGAAAAATTTGAACCCCACACCAAAACCTTTAATGGTATTACGGCCAGGGTAATTTTGCATGAATACGATCATATTGAAGGGAAACTATTTATCGATTATATCAAACCGCTTAAACGGACGCTTTTAAAACGTAAATTATCCGATATCAGCAAAGGAAAAGTAAGTGTAGATTACCGGATGGTTTTTCCTAAATAATCCCGGCTTACTGGCCAGGAAAAGGCGACCTGCCTTTTTCCTGCCATAGTTTAACAGTTTCACCTGCTATCAATCCCCTAATTACAATAATTTGCAGCCATGAAAAAAAGGGGCTTGTTTTTTTTGCTGGCGGTTATTGGGGTAATGCCATTAATAGCACAGGAAAAGGAAGATTCCAGCCTTTTGGTGGGGAAAAAAGTAATTACCCTAAGCGAGGTGGTATTAAATAACAAGCTCAATGTGCCCGCCTTTATTGATCGCATCCGGAGCGATTCCACTTTTTATAAGGCCTTTCGCAACCTGCACCTTGTTGGGTATACCTCTATTAACGATATCCGCATGTTAACAAAAGAGGGCGCTTCCCGGGCCTCCAATTTCAGTAAAACCCGGCAAACCGTAGATAATAATTGCCGGCAAATGGAAACCCTGGAAGAAAAAACCACGGGCGACTTTTATGATGATCAACAGCAATACAATTACTATACGGCGCAGTTGTATGCGTCGCTTTTTTTTACGAAGGGCCGTATTTGTGGTGAGGACAATATTGTGGGCGACAGCGAGTTTGACACCCGCGGTAAATCGGGCATGGAAAAGCACAAGGAACAATTGAAAATGCTGTTTTTCAACCCGGGTAAAAAGATAAAAGGCTTGCCCTTTATGTCTGGTAAAACGGCTATTTACGATGATGACATGGCGGATGTGTACGATATGAGCATTGATATGGATGAGTACAACAAAACCAGCTGCTATATTTTTATACAAACCGTAAAGCCAGGAATGGAAGGCAGGGCAGTAGTGGATAAAATGGTTACCTGGTTTAATGATAAAACCTATGAAGTGGTGGCACGAACTTATTCTTTAAGCTACGGAGCCGGCGTGTATAATTTTAAGGTGGATATGGAAGTGCAAATGACCCATGTGGGCAACTACCTCGTTCCTTCTTTAATTCGGTACAACGGTAACTGGAAAGCCATTTTTAAAAAACGCGAACGGGGCGTATTCACTGCCACCCTGTTTGATTTTAAATTGCCGGGTAATTAATAGCGGAACAGGTTCCCCGCTACCAGGTATGGATAAACGCTATTAGTTATACGGCGCCGGTGGCCTGTTTAGCGCCCGGTTATTTATATCACCTTTTTTATAAGCCCCGATAGATAACCGGTGGCCATCGTTGCGCCCAGCCCTGGAGTGTCTGGAATGGTGATGCTGCCTTTGTCATCATAGCTGATACCGCCAATCACAGGGTCTTCTATAAACATTAGCGGCGTATCAAAATCAAAATAGGTAATATGATCACTTGTAAGGGCGAGATGCGCTGCTGCAGTAAATGCCAGCCTGGATTCAAGAAACCCACCCAACTGAATTTTCATATCAGCCGCCTCTGCCAACCGGATAATTTTCATTGCCTTAAAAATGCCGGACGATTTACCCAATTTCACGTTTAGCAAATCGCAGGAATGCAGCGAAATCAACCTTTCGGCATCATGATGGTCGCAGCAGGTTTCATCCGCCATAATCTTAATCGGGCTGTTTTTCCTGATGTGGGCCAGTTGCATAAATTCCCACCGCGGAATAGGTTCTTCACAATGCTGGATATTATATGGCGCCAATTGAAACAGCAAGCCTGGCGTTTCTTCGGCAGTCCAGCCCTGGTTAGCGTCTATGCGTAAGGGTATATCCATACCTACCGCTTCGCGGATCAGGCGGATCCTTTCCACATCTTGCCCCGCCTTCCCGAGTTTTACCTTTATCACCTGGAAACCATTGGCTTTAATGGTGGCAGCAGCCATTGCCATCTTTTCGGGCGCGTCCAGGCTTACCGTGTAATCCGTTACAATGGATTTGTTATTGGCCCCGCCCAAATAGGCAAAAAGGGGTAACCCTGCGTGTTGGGAAGCAATATCGTACAAGGCGATGTCAAAGGCACTTTTGATGCTGTTGTTGGCATAAATAACACTGTCCATGGCAGCGCAACAGCAGGCATGGTCCAATGGGTTTTTCCCTTTCAAAACCCCGGCGAGATAACCTGCCACCACAAAACAGGTGTCCATACTTTCACCGTTAATGCTCATAAACGGGCTGCATTCGCCCAATCCCACCAGGCCGTTGTTGGTGGTGATCTGC
This sequence comes from Chitinophagales bacterium, assembly GCA_038330815.1. GTDB lineage: Bacteria > Bacteroidota > Bacteroidia > Chitinophagales > Chitinophagaceae > Ferruginibacter. Next base: position 8,018 of record JBBQOJ010000038.1, read on the forward strand.
ACAATTACGTTGTTGGCATGCGTTAATATACCGAGGGATATTTTAAATGGTTCCTTTAATGCAATGGGCGACTGGTAAATAGTGATCGTGCTGATGGCTAACATGCGGTAAGTGGTTTGGAATGATCGATAAATTGTTACGGCGGCGGCCGCCTTTCCTTCCGGCTGCAATATTAACAGCAATTATTTATTCGGCAAAAACAGTATCATCTAATGAATGGCCTTTGGTAGTGGAAGGGTATTGGCTATCTGCCGGGTTAAGGCCAGGATGGCCTTTCCGTTTGGCGGCGAATTTTCTTTTCATTATTTCCTGCACCGGAATATGTTCCAGCTTGCTTTCGATCCAGGAAATGATATCGAGGTACATAAACGCCCTCGTTTCAAAACGGTTGTGCTGCAACGCACTTAATTTGATAAGTAACTTTTCAAGTTCGGGCTGTATATCTTTCACCGTTACCCTGAACGACGCCCTGATAAACTTAAAAATTTCCTCCTCTACCACGCTTAGGTTGTGCATTTTGGCCATAAACCGGTAAACTGATTTTATCAGGTGGTCGAGTATATCTTCATTGCCTAATTCAAAATGGGCGATCAAGTGAAGCAGGCGGCTGTAACATTGCAAATCGGTGCGTAAATCTACCTTCCAGTTTATAATATAGTTGAGGTAGTCGATGGCTTTCTCATGGTTGCCATTGCCAAAATACAGGCAGGCAATTTTGTAATAAAACACCAATACCCGGTGCCTGTCAAGGTATATTTCGTACTCGGTCAGTTTAGCCTTTATACCCGGTACCAGTGCCAGCCCTTCTGCGAAACTGCCTTCCAGGAAATGTTTATTAAAAACCGAAATGGCGCTATACACAAAACATTGAATACGATTGTTGACATTATTTTGAACAAGGTCGGTTTTGCAAAATTCCTCAAACACTGCCAGCGTTTCCACCAGTTTGGGATAGTTGCCCAGGTCGAAATGTGACCCCATCAGGTTATGCATGCCTTTGATATAATGGGCCGTTTCAATGTCAAGCATGTAGGGTGCTTCGCTGAAAAGGTTTACCCATTTTTGTGTGTGGCGGTAGTATTGTAAAAAATCCTGCCGGATAAAAGCGTTCCAGCAAAAACACTGGTAGAGGTACAGGCGCTGGTAAAAACTTTTGCATTGCAGGGCCTTATCGCCCAGCCGGCTCATAAAGAACTCCTGCACGGCCCGGGTTTCTTCTTCGTTGCGGCTATGCCCGTTTTTAATATACCAGCTATATAATTGAAGGGATAAATTCGACAACTGCGATACCAGCGCCAGTTGTTCATTAACCTCGTTTGATTCCAAAGTCAGGTGGTCAGCCCTGTCCTGCATGCTGCGGGTAATGTAAAGTGCTTCAATTTTTTTCTCAAAAAACAGCACCTGTTGCAGGTAAGTAAACTGGTTATGAAATTTCGCCTGCTCCTTTAACCTGTCCAAAATCTTCAGGCTTTGATAGTAGAGGCCCTTATTATACAGGATGCGGGCATAATCCATTTGTTCATGTAACTTGATATCAATACTTTCATCATTGATTAGGCGCAGGCTGCTTAATATTTGTTTGTAAAGGTGCGCTTTTAGGTTACTCAGTTGTTGCTTTTTGATGCTTACATTTTTCCGAAGCAGAGATGCCTCATCGTAGTAGTCCATTTTGTCCAGCGCATCAAAAAGTTGTACGCTTTTTAAAGCGTCCGAAGAGGAGTTACGGGTAGCATATAGCTTGAAATTGCGCTTTTCGCTCTTTTCAAGGGATTTTATGAGTTGAAATAAGGGGTCTGTACTCCTGTTGGGCATCGTAATTTGATTTCTTTAAAATTATTGCTGGATAAGGGTTTCAGGTAAAATAGGGTTATTTATGAAACGTAATAAAGGTGACAATATGAAAATGTATTGTAAATTATAGGCTTTATATTCGTAATTCGGCTGAATACACCACCTTTAAAAGGGCGGAACAAAAATAATTCACCATTTTTCTAAATATACAATTTTCTATGTCAGCTAACAAAATACACATTTTTGATACTACATTAAGGGATGGCGAACAGGTTCCCGGTTGTAAACTCAATACCAGTGAAAAGGTAGAGCTGGCATTGAAGCTGGAAGAATTAGGGGTAGATATTATTGAGGCCGGGTTTCCAATTTCATCACCTGGCGATTTCAGCTCGGTCAATGAAATTTCAAAAATAATCACCAACGCAAGTGTGTGCGGGCTCACCAGGGCCGTACAAAAAGATATTGAAGTAGCCGGTGAAGCATTGAAGTATGCACGCCGTCCACGGATACATACCGGCATTGGCACTTCAGATCTTCATATTAAAGCAAAATTCAATTCAAACAGGGAGGATATATTACTAAGGGCGATACAATGTGTAAAATGGGCGAAAAATTTTGT
>JBBQOJ010000039.1:0-10295 GCA_038330815.1 Chitinophagales bacterium
ATGAAGGCCTGCTATTTTACCGATAGTAAAAAGCGCAACCATTGCAATTCCTTAACTGCCTGCCGATAGATCATTAACGTAAATACGCCGAGAAACAATGTCCCGGAAACGATTATGTATACATAAAATGCATTGGAAAACAGTTGCCTGAATATAGGCAGTAGCAGCAGGAACCCACCGGAATACATCAGCAGGGTTATGGGTGTAAGGATGAAATGGATCATCTTTCTCCTGGTGAAAAACTGTTGCATTTGCAGGGTGTACCTGGTGAAATTAATGGTGATATCAATTCGGCGGAAATTTCTGTAACTCACATATTCTGCCACCAACCGCAATAGCAACGCCAGCAGCATCAATATTATTCCCGTAGCAAAACGATTGCTGGATGCGCCAACGGCGATGGCATACCATAGCAACAAAACCAGCGTAAGGGCAAGTATTGCGATGGTGAACCGGTGCTTGTTGTTTACCTGGGCAGCATGTTTTTTTGCCTGCAAAATAATTTCGTTGGAAGGCCGTGGGGCACCAGGATTTTCCTGCTGGTTCCATAGTTGTTGCAGCTCGTTAAATGGTGTCATAGTTTTACGCAATTAGATAGATTTTTTTTAATCCGGTGTATTTTAACCCGCAGTGTTTCTTCGCTGATGCCTACTACTTCGGCAATTACGTTATAGTCAATCCCTTCCAACACCATCAGGATAATCAGCTTCCCGGTTTCATCGAGTTGCTGTATACAAGCGTACATTTTTGCCAGTTGTTGGTCGATAGAGGCATTGTATTCTTCCCCTGCCATTTCGGGCAGTTGTGCCATGGATACCACATTTTTCACACCCGCATTTATTTTTCTTAACTGCAGCAGGCAGGAGTTTACCGTAATTTTATAGATCCAGGTGCCGATGGCAGCTTCGTGCCGAAAATTGGCAAGGTTTTGCCAAACTTTTATAAACGCTTCCTGGGCAGCGTCACCTGCCTGTTCGGCATCACCATTAAAATACCCCTTACTTAACCTGAATACTTTAGGATAGTGTTGTTGATAGATCGTATTGAAAAGCTGTTCTTCCTGCACGTTACTGTAGGTTTTCTTTTAATTTGGTATTAAACCATTCCGGTTGATCGAGCATCACATAGTGAGCAGCTTTATCTGCGTAATGAAACTGCACCGTCGGCAGCTTTTCATACTGGGAGCGGTAGGTTTTTTCAATCATGGCCTTGTCTGGATGGGTAGCTGCCAAAATTACTACGGGTATTTTGATATTAGCAATATCCTCCCGGAGGTCTAGTTTAAGCATATCAACATAACCATACACATAGGTTTTACGGTCAGAGGTCACTATCCAGTCAACAAGCTGTTGGTGTTTATCCTTAGTCAAGGCCATAAACGACACTTGTTGTTTGGCCATATTTCTAAAGGCAGCACTGTCCATGTTCAGTAATTGTTTACTATAAGGGTTATCATACACCATATCAGCGGCTTTAAAATTAGGCACCATCAATGCACCGGAACAAGGCAATGCGTCTACGACGATCACTTTTTTAAATCGATCGGTTTGACCGGCTGCCATCCACAGGGCAAATGTACCACCCAGGCTATGCCCTACCAGCACCGGTTGCTGCAATTGTAGCCGGTTTACATAGGCCATCACCTGGGCTTTTATTTCGGGCAACCAGGGCATGGTAATGGGTGCCACGCCACCAAAGCCGGCAAAGGTAAAAGTGTGACATTCATACCTGGCAGATAGTTCCTTCGTTGTTTCTTTCCAGATTTCGCCGGAGCAGGCAAAACCCGGAAAGAATAGTACTGGGCTACCCTTACCCGTTACTTCTACCTTAAATGCCGGGGCTTGTGCATTTATAATGAAGAGGTTTGCCAGGAAAACAAGCAGTAATAAAAGAAGCGTCTTTTTCATATCAATAATTTTAGTTTCTCTTTAGATACAATCGGTAGAAAATTGTTACAAGTAACCGGCGTGTTTTTTTTAAGGTAATTGCCGGCCGCTTACCATCCTAAAAAGATCGGTTGTAAATGCACTTCAACTTTACCGATTATCAACCAGCCGGCATGGTGAATAATTTTACCCGCAGTTGGATAATTACAAATTAGCCGGCCCTCAATAAAATATAAAAAGCGATCTTTTTCGCTTACTTAAATGCAACTTGTTAATGATTTATTTTTCACAAAGGTGTAATGTTTAACAGGTTGGTTCATTTACCTTGCTGTACAATAAAAACCAGCGTTACAGGAAACAGCCCCAATCTGGTCCCTATTTGTTGTACCAGGGTTTGCAGTTTTAATACAAGGTAATAGTGCAGCGGTAATTAATAGGTTGCTGTCAACACTGGATAGAAAGAGTATGGATGCCCCCAGTGAACCAACAGCCCAAGAGAGACATCATCCTGCCTGACCGCGTCAAGCAAACAGGCAGGCCGATCCTATCAACATTGTAACAGTTTATAGTTTCAATGATCGATCTTTAGTTATGTGTATTGTGTTAAACTGCCGGGAGTACATGGTATTGCCTGACTACATCAACCCGGTGCAGGTGTTGCAAAAAGGATATTTTTTTGAATAATTTTATGATTTACTGATAAAAAAATCCCATTCACATGACAGCAGATTTACAGGACCCTGATTTAACAGCGGATGAAAAGGCGTTGTTAGATGATTTACTGGAAGCAAATGCGGCAGACCAATCCGTATTTGGAATACAACGCAGGAATTTTCTAAAACAATTGATGGGGGCAGGCAGTGCAGTAGTTGCACTACAATTGTTGGGCAACCAGGCTGCTTTTGCGCATTCGGTAGATGATGCCCTGGGGCAGAACCCACCGGAATATATTGAGAACGGCATCATGGTAAATTTTAAGGTGAACGGCGTTGCCAAAAGTTTAAAAGTAGATTCCCGGATGACCCTACTGGATAGTCTTAGAGTGGGATTGCAACTTACCGGGGCAAAAAAAGGATGTGATCATGGACAATGCGGCGCCTGTACGGTAATTGTGGATGGAAAACGCATTCTATCCTGCCTTACCCTGGCGGCCACCTGTGAAGGAAAAGCCGTGCAGACGATTGAAGGGTTTGCTAAAGGCAGCCAGCTACACCCGCTCCAGGCAGCCTTTATAAAGCATGATGGCTTTCAATGCGGGTATTGTACCCCGGGGCAGATATGCTCGGGTATCGCGCTGATTAACGAGGTGAAAAAAGGGGAAGCCAGTTATGTAACTACGCGTACTCCTGTAGGTAAAGCAACACCGGTTTCCGATGATGATCTTCGCGAACGCATGTCGGGCAATATTTGCCGCTGTGGTGCTTATCCTAATATTATTGCCGCCATCCGGGAGGTATTGAGTGGTAAGGCGGTGGCACAAAACTGGTTAACTGCACCTGGTGCTGAAAATAAAGCAGCCAACAATATCCCATTTAACCTCAAAGCTATTTAGTTATGAACCCATTTAAATATACCCGTGCCCAAACAGTAGCCACTGTTATGCAGTCCATGTCCACCAACAGCAATGCAAAACTGCTTGCAGGTGGCACTAACCTGGTGGATTTGATGAAGGAAGGTGTAGAAAACCCGGATGAATTGATTGATATCAATGGATTGAAGGGAACAAAATTTACCAGCGTAACAAAATTGGTGTCTGGTGCCAATGCCGGCGGTGTTGCCATTGGTGCCCTGGCCACCAATACGGATACGGCCAATCATCCGTTGATAGTAAAGGATTTTCCATTGTTATCGCAATCCATCCTGGCAGGAGCTTCAGCGCAGATCCGCAATATGGCCACCAATGGTGGCAATCTGTTACAGCGCACCCGCTGCTCCTATTTTTACGATACGGCCATGGCATGTAACAAACGTGCCCCGGGTACCGGCTGCGGCGCCATGGAAGGTATCAACCGAATGCATGCCATATTTGGTTGGTCGGGGGCTTGTATTGCGGTGAACCCTTCGGATATGAATGTTGCCTTGGCTGCACTTGGGGCAAAGGTAATGGTACAGGGTGCCAATGGACAAGCCCGTGCCATTCCTTTTGCTGATTTTCATCGCTTGCCGGGGGATGAGCCATCAAAGGACAACACGCTGGCACCCGGCGAACTAGTGGTATCAATTGAAATTCCGAAAAACAAGTTTGCTGCCACTTCCTATTACCTGAAGGTTCGCGACCGGGCCAGTTATGCATTTGCCTTGGTATCCGTTGCAACCGGGTTAGAAATCACGGGCGGTAAAATATCCAGTGCTCGAATTGCCATGGGTGGGGTGGCACACAAACCCTGGCGGGCATTGGAGGCGGAACAGTACCTGGCGGGCAAACAACCTACCAGCGATCATTTTAATGCGGCAGCCCTGTTGGAGATGAAGAGAGCCAAACCCCTTGAACACAATGCCTTTAAGGTTGAATTAGGGCAACGCGCTATTGCATATGCACTTTCCAAGGCAATGAAAATAAATGCTACCTAACGGCTGCGTATACACGCGTATACACGCCCAAATAGAGGGGTTGTAATGGACAGCCTGGCACGTTTAAGCGATACCTGCCACCAAATAAAATAATAGTATGAGCGAGAAAAAATTTATTGGCCAGCCTGTTAACCGGGTGGATGGATTTTTAAAAGTTACCGGTGCTGCCAGTTATGCTACGGATTATCAACTAAAAAATGTGGCACATGCTGTAATATTCAAAAGCACCATTGCTGCGGGAACTATTAAATTGCTTGATACTACGGAAGCAGAGAGGGCACCTGGGGTATTGGCTGTGATCACGCATAAAAATGCACCGGCATTAAATGTAAAAGGTGGCATCCGCGGCGGTGGTTTGCTGCAGAATGCCGAAATAAAATACCATGGCGAACACATCGGGCTGGTGGTGGCAGAAACCTTTGAAATGGCACGTCACGCCGCAACCCTGGTAAAAGTTTCGTATGAGGCAGCTAAGGGAAGGACCGATTTTGCCACCTTAAAAGCCGAAGGAAAAACACCCAAAGATAATCCGGATATGGTTCGCGGCGATGCGGCGGCGGCTTATGAAACGGCCACCTATAAAATGGAACAACAGTATACAACCCCCATTGAACACCATCACCCTATGGAACCGCATGCTACCATTGCGGCCTGGGAAGGGGAAAAACTTACCTTGTACAATTCCGCGCAAATCATTAACGGGGCGCAGTCTGCCGCAGCCTCCACCTTGAAAATACCCATTGCCAATGTGCGCATTGTATCACCGCATATTGGAGGAGGGTTTGGATCAAAGGGAGGACAATGGGCCAATATGGTGCTTACAGCGGTAGCCGCTAAAATGGTGGGCCGGCCTGTTACCATGGCGCTTACCCGGCAACAAATGTTTAATTCGGTAGGACTTCGCCAAAAAAATCAACAGGTGCTAAAACTGTCCGCTACAAAGGAAGGTATGCTCACGTCCCTTATACACCAAACTACTACGCATGTAGCCATGGAGGCGGAATACGTGGAACCATGCGGCGACTGCTCCAAACTAATGTACGCCGTACCCAATGCCCTGATTACCTATAAGGCGGTGCCCATGCATATTATAACACCTACGTATACACGCGGGCCGGGTAAATCCACCGGAAGTTTTGCCCTGGAATCAGCTATTGACGAATTAGCTTACCAGTTAAAAATAAATCCCATTGAATTCAGGCTGCGCAACGAACCCTCCAAGGATCCTTCCAATGGCAAACCCTGGTCATCCCGCACTATTGTGCAGTGCCTGCAGGAGGGGGCCAAAGCTTTTGGCTGGGAAAAACGTACGCTGGAACCTGCCCAACAGCAACAAGGAGATTATTCCATCGGCTACGGGGTTGCCTGTGGCACTTACCCTGCACGACAACGGGAAACATCAGCCACGGTAAAACTTAGCTTAAAAAATGGTAAAGTAATGGCTAGGATTGAATTGGCGGCTTCTGATCCTGGTACCGGCACCCATACCATCCTGGCACAAACAGCAGCGGATGCGTTGGGACTGGAGGTAAAACAAGTATCGGTGCAGATTGGTGATTCAACCCTGCCACCGGCGGCTGGTTCCGTGGGGTCGGTTGGGGCGGCAAGTTTTGCCAATGCCGTAAATGATGCCTGTATAAAAATTACGGATGAGTTGATAAAGAAAACCGGGAAGCAGTATCCTACCAGGCCTACCGCTGCTGCCGTCATGATCGGTGAAAAAATCGCGGCTTTTGAAACAAGGGTGGATGCGAAGCCGTTGAGTGTAGCCAATGAGTTTTCATGTAATAGCTTTAATGCCAATTTCGCCGAAGTATGGGTGAATCATTTTACCGGCATGGTAAGGGTAAAACGTTTCCTCGCAGTGACGGGCGCTGGCCGGATAGTGAACCCGAAAACGGCAAGGTCGCAAATACTGGGCGGTGTTATTTGGGGGATCGGGATGGCGCTGACAGAAGAATCGGTGATTGACGGGCGATACGGCAATTTTATCACCCGTTCCTTTGCGGATTACCATGTACCCTCCAACCTGGACATTGGCGATATTGAGACCCTTTTTATTGATGAAAAAGATACCGTGGTAAACAGGATGGGTATTAAAGGAATTGGTGAAGTGGGCATTGTAGGAGTGGCAGGCGCAGTAGCCAATGCCGTTTTTAACGCCACCGGAAAACGGGTAAGGGAGTTGCCGATTACGCCGGATAAATTGTTGTAGTGGTACGCCCGCTTATTTATATAGCCAAAAGGGTGGCCATTGTTCACCCCCAAATTTTACTACCGTTGTTAGTGGGAAATAATTTCAGGAAAAAAGTTCTTTAAATTTCCTGGCTACATTGAATTTTTCAGTTCCGAGGGGCCTGCATTTTTTTGATATTTCCAATTTAAGTTGAGCGTAGTTTTTATAATAGAACTCAGCCACCGTAACAATTTTTTGGCCACGCCTGATGATGTATAAATATTCATAGTCTTTGTACTCTGAAGGCAGGACCGAAGTTTTAAAGCCATCGATTTCTGAAAAATAAAATATGGTTGTAACGCCTACACCCTGGAAATTAGTAACCTTTATGCGATCGTTTTCAATTGAAATGCGCAAAATATTTTTTCTCAATTCTCCCCATATAAGCCAAACGAAAATAAGAATAACAGGTAACAAAATTAACATCAGCAGAAGCACTGAGCCACCGCTACTATTTACCTGGAACCATACAATAGCAATAAATAATAGCGCTAATAAAAATAGACTAATATAAAAGCTTACTAAAGTCGGGCGTTTAAAATTCGATTGCACCATACCTGTTTAATTTTTAAAACCTTTAATGGTATTTTGAAAACATAAGCTAATGTTCTAGTGAATACAATTCTTAAAAGTCATAATTCCTTATTGTCCTTTGTTTCTGATTTTTAACCTGGCTTTTGTCATTCTTTCCAGAAGCCCACCTTCATTCATAAAGGCTAATTCCAAGACTTTTATTTGTTGGGCCGGTAAATAGCTAACAACATTAATCAGGCATATCATTGAATTGGCACAAATTGCTGGTTGTTCGTGTTCTATCTCTTTTTGATAAGTTTCATAGGTTGCATTCGGTGTTTTATTTATTTCTCTAACCCTTGCAGTTAACTTAACTCAGGCTGACAGCAACTGATGCAGCATAGTTTTGTGTTGTTGAAATTAAGAATTTAAGTTGAAAGAAGATGGTGCGGCAATCAACCAAATGCTGGCCTTGAACTTTTGTTAAAGTTGAAATGTCATTTGCCGTTTATACAAACCCGGCTATTGAACCAAGTTTCAATGTTCCTTTTTAATAATCGTATATTAATTGGAAACCTGTTGAAATACTTAAATTGTTATTATGGATTTAAATGAAGCGTATCAACTGGTACTGCAAAAATTGTCGATTTGGATGCATTGCTGTTGTCCGGATACTGCCTGATATTTTATTGGCTTCGGTTGTTTTTGTGTTAGGTTTTTTCATAGCTCGTAGAATTAGAAAACTTTTGCAAAGGCTTGCAAGTAAAATATCTAAGAATGCTACCTTAAATAATTTAATGGTCTCTGTGTGTTATCTAACTTTTATTGGGATTCCCTTTTTTATGGTTCTTAGTATTCTTCATCTTGACAAAGCAGTGACAACAATTTTAGCTGGAGCGGGGATAATTGGATTGGCGCTGGCCTTTGCTTTCCAGGATATTGCCGCCAATTTTATTTCAGGAATTTTTATCTCCTTTCGTCGCCCTATTCACATTGGTGATATTGATAAAATTGGGGATTACATGGGAAAGGTTTCGAATGTTAATTTAAGGGATACAATACCAACTACTTTTCAAGGCCAGATGGTTATAATACCCAATAAAAATGTGTTTCATAATCCAATCGAAAATTACTCTTTGCTGGGTAAAAGAAGGCTTGATTTAGAGACCGGTGTATCCTATGCTGAAGATCTTGAAAAAGTTCAGCGAATTACACTGGATGCCGTAAGAAATATTGACGGGTTGTGCGAAGATGAAAAAACAACCATGTATTACAAAGAATTTGGAGATAGTTCAATAAACTATACTATCCGGTTTTGGCTTAAAAATCCAGAACAATCTGCCTATTGGATTGCCAGCGACCAGGCAATCATTAATATTAAGAAAGCATATGATCAAAATGATATTACGATACCTTTTCCTATTCGGACGTTGGATTTTGGAATTAAAGGAGGCCAATCTTTAAGTGAAGTAAATCTAAGTACTTCAGAAAAATAACATTTCACTCACTAAATACTTAGGTCTCCGTTCTGTGCCCAAATGTTACTACTTCCGAACGGAGTCCTTTGCCTGGCGGAGGCTTACGAAAAAACCGGATTCCTGCAGCACCTGTAGAAATACGCCTTGGCCCGGAAGAATAATTACTTAGTAAACCCCGAATGTTGGCACTGCAAAATAGCTGGCTTGTGTTTTGTCTATTTGATCCCACACACTTCACCATGCACCTCCCAATCCGGAAAGTTGACTTACTTATTTTATGCGCTTTACTTTCTGCAAATAGCCTTATGGCACAAACAAGCGAAACAGCCGGTTGGTTTTTTTTATCGCATTCGCAGAAGCTGGCTAAAAAATGGAGCTACATGTCGGATGTACAACTTCGCAGCAGCCCCGAATTTGATTTTTTTCAAAACATTTTATTAAGGCCCGGTTTGCTTTATCATCTCACAGATAAACAGTCAGTAGGAATTGGCTACACGTATTTCGCTACCTGGGATTACAATCAATCGCCCAGTACTTTTGAACCCGAAAACAGAATTTTTGAGCAATATATCCTGGAACTTGAATTTGGCCGTTTGATGTTGAACAATCGTTTCAGGTTGGAGCAGCGTTTTATTCAAAAAACTGGTGGAAATGTATTTGCTCAAAGATTCAGGCACCAGCTCCAGGCAAAAATTCGCCTCAATGCCGACACTGCTTTCAATAAAGGCTGGTACCTGAATTTGCAAAATGAAATTTTTCTAAACATTCAGCACAAGGAAAAACTAAATAATAACTTTTTTGATCAGAACCGTCCTTATGCAGGAATCGGCTATCGCTTTACCAAGAAAATCGAAACTGAACTTGGCTACTATCATCGTTTCCAGTTAGAAAAAGATTCCAGGAAAAGGGAACCCATTGTTCAGCTGATGCTTATTACGAATTTATGAGATAAGAAAAAGGCCTTTTCGCAGAAAGACCTTTTGAAAAATTTTATTTTATACCAGTCACCCGCCATATCACATTGCTGGCATCATCTGCTACCAGCAAAGATCCATCAGCAAGGACAGTCACACATACCGGTCGACCATGAACCCTACTTTTTTCTGCATCATCTATAAAGCCCGTTAAAAAATCTTCGGGTTTGCCACTGGGCATTTCATTTTTAAAAGGAACAAAAACCACTTTGTACCCGGAGAGTTCCGATCTGTTCCAAGAGCCATGCTGCCCTACAAATGCACCATTTTTATATTTTTCAGGAAATGCATTTTGATTGTAAAATGCCATGCCGAGAGAAGCGGTGTGTGGCCCCAGGTCTACATCAGGTATGATTGTTTTTTTAACGAGGTCTGTCCTTTCACCCTTCATACGGGGGTCGGGGTTGGCACCAAAATAGGCATAAGGCCAGCCATAAAAACCATCCCTTTTTACACTGGTCATATAATCTGGTACGAGGTTATCGCCCAAACCTTCACGGTCATTTACGGCAGTCCACAAAGTGGTGGTACCGGGGTAAAACTGCATTCCTACAGGGTTTCTTAACCCGGTGGCATAAATTTTTTCTCCTGTACCATCGGGGTTAATTTCTAAAATATTTGCCCTCCTTATTTCTTT
>JBBQOJ010000040.1:0-10254 GCA_038330815.1 Chitinophagales bacterium
GAACCCCGAACCCCGAACCCCGAACCATCAACCCCTAACCCCGAACCATCATCTATCAACCCCTAGCCATGAACTATCAACTTTAAACCCCCAATCCCAAACATTCAACTTTTAACTATCAACTTTCAACAAAATAATGAACTTCCTCTTCGACCTCAACGGCACCATGATTGATGATATGCATTACCATATCACGGCATGGCACGATATCCTTAACCAGCTTGGCGCAGGCATCACCATGGAGAAAATGAAGGAGGAATGTTATGGTAAAAATGAAGAATTACTGGAGCGGACTTTTCCCGGCCGGTTTACCGCGGAAGAAAAAAGCTACATGTCACTTGAAAAGGAAAAAGCCTACCAGCAAGCCTATCGACCGGAGTTGTCATTGATCATGGGCCTGCCCCGGTTTCTGCAAAAAGCAAAGAAACAAAAGGTCGGCATGGCCATCGGGTCGGCCGCCATTCGATTTAATATCGACTTTGTACTGGACGGTTTAAATATCCGTCCATTTTTTAGTGCCATTGTAAGTGCAGATGATGTGCAGCATAGCAAGCCACATCCCGAAACCTATTTGGCCTGCGCAGGGCTTTTAAATGCCCCGCCTTCCGAATGCATTGTGTTTGAAGATTCTCCGAAGGGGGTAGCCTCCGCCGCCAATGCAGGTATGCAGGCAGTAGTGATCAATACCATGCATACCCGGGAAGAATTTGAGGGGCACAACAATATCATTTGTTTTATCGATGACTATACAGATACATCGCTTTATCAAAAGCTATCGCTTACATCAGCTCAATAGCAACTATTAACCACCTAATTACCAAACTAAATTATTACAAAAATGAATGCCTTAAAAAGCCAGGATTACATTGTTTTCCTAATCTATTTTTTAATTGTAGCCGGGTATGGTTACATGGTTTACAGTAAAAAAAAGAAAGCGAGTGTATCTGCTTCGCACGATTATTTCCTGGCCGAAGGGTCGCTTACCTGGTGGGCCATTGGTGCATCACTGATTGCCAGTAATATTAGCGCTGAGCAATTTATTGGCATGAGTGGCAATGGTTTTAAAATGGGACTTGCGATTTCTACCTACGAGTGGATGGCTGCTGCTACGCTGATGATTGTAGCGATTTTCTTTATCCCGGTGTATCTCAAAAACAAGATTTACACCATGCCGCAGTTTTTAAACCAACGCTACAATTCCACCGTTGCCATGATCATGGCCGTGTTCTGGTTATTGTTATATGTGGTGGTTAACCTCACATCCATTTTATACCTGGGCGCACTGGCAATCAGCAGCATCTCCGGTATTAACCTGTATGTGTGCATGTATGGACTGGCCATCTTTGCCATCATCATCACCCTGGGTGGGATGAAGGTGATAGGTTACACCGACGTAATACAGGTGTTTTTCCTGATCCTCGGCGGATTGGTCACTACTTATATCGCCCTGGATATGGTAGCAGATCATTACAACACCAGTGGTGTGATCAACGGGTTTAAAATGATGATGGAAAAATCAGATGACCATTTTCACATGATCTTTAAAAACGGCGATGAAAATTATCCGAGCCTGCCAGGCTTAACAGTACTGGTAGGCGGTATGTGGATTGTTAACCTGAATTATTGGGGTTGTAACCAGTACATCACCCAACGGGCACTGGGCGCCGATTTAAAGACGGCCCGGAGTGGTATTTTATTTGCCGCCTTTCTGAAATTGCTAATGCCGGTGATTGTAGTGTTACCGGGCATCGCCGCCTATGTATTGTACCAGGAAGGGTATTTTCAAACCGAAATGATGGTGGACGGCGAACTGGTACAGGACAAAGCCTACCCGGTGTTGCTCAACCTGTTGCCTTCCGGTTTAAAGGGGCTTGCCTTTGCTGCATTAACGGCTGCCATTGTTGCGTCGCTGGCGGGAAAAGCAAATAGTATCTCCACCATTTTTACCCTGGATATTTACCAGAAAAAAATTAATGCAAGCGCTTCTGAAAAGCAACTGGTGCAAACCGGTAAAATTGCCGTGGTGGTGGCTATGCTGATCGCCTGCCTCTTATCGCCCTTTATGGGCATTGATAAAAAAGGCGGTTTTGAATTTATCCAGGAGTACACCGGTTTTGTTAGTCCTGGTATATTTGCCATGTTTATCCTCGGCTTCTTCTGGAAAAAAACAACCTCCAATGCGGCCTTATTTGCTACCATCGGTGGGTTTTTATTATCCATCTTTTTTAAGTTTGTTCCCAATTTTGTTAATCTTTCGTTTCTTGAACCACTGGGTTTTGCTACCCTGGTAAAACAACCCGATGGCGCCATGATTTACGAAATCCCCTTCCTTGATCGGATGGGATTTGTATTCATTATTTGCGTGGTGATTATGTACCTCATCAGCATGTATGAAAATAAACGCGGTGTAAAAACCAATGGCCTGGAAGTAGACAGCAGCATGTTTAAAATGAACAATGGTTTCGCCGTAGGCGCTCTTATCATTGCCGGTGTATTGGTGGCCCTGTATTCTTTTTTCTGGTAACCGGTTAACAAAAAAGATACCTCACAGGTAACCCGTAAAAAGGTTACCTGTTTTTATTAACTCCGGTTGATGGTTAAATTGCTGTGGTAACCAACGATTGTTTTTTATGGCATCCGCATTGGCGACGCTCCGTTCAACAGCAGCGCCATGGGCATCAAATATGCAAATTGCTCCGTCAATCAAGGCACGCAATTAACATTAGGCGCAGGACTCCGTCCTGTGTCTTCCCTGTTACTTCTTCCGGCATTTCTTTCCCTCTGGAAATAATGTAGATGCCGGAACGTTGTAGAAAAATTGTTTTAAATAATTTAAAGATTACATCATCAAACACTTGTCTCCCCATTTGCAAAGCCTTTATATTTCAGGATTAGTAATGCGGATGGCACAGGACGGAGTCCTGCGCCTGGAGGGGGTTACCTGTTTTTATTAACTCCGGTTGATGGTTAAATTACTAGTGTTAACCAACCATTGTTTTTCATGGCATCCGCATTGGCGACGCTCCGTTCAACAGCAGCGCCATTGGCATCAAATCAGCAAATTGCTCCGTCAATCAAGGCACTCAATTAACATTAGGCGCAGGACTCCGTCCTGTGTCTTTCCTGTTACTTCTTCCGGCATTTCTTTCCCTCTGGAAATAATGTAGATGCCGGAACGTTGTAGAAAAATTGTTTTAAATAATTGAAAGATTACATCATCAAACACTTGTATCCCCATTTGCAAAGCCTTTATATTTCAGGATTAGTAATGCGGATGGCACAGGACGGAGTCCTGCGCCTGGAGGGGGTTACCTGTTTTTATTAACTCCGGTTAATGGTTAAATTGCTTGTGGTAACCAACCATTGTTTTTTATGGCATCCGCTTTGGCGACGCTCCGTTCAACTGCAGCGCCATGGGCATCAAATCAGCAAATTGCTCCGTCAATCAAGGCACGCAATTAACATTAGGCGCAGGACTCCGTCCTGTGTCTTTCTTGTTACTTCTTCCGGCATTTCTTTCCCTCTGGAAATAATGTAGATGCCGGAACCTGAATATCAATTGTTATAAATAATGGGATTGATAACATCATTAGACGGTCGCATTCCCATTTTTGCAAAGCTTTATATTTCAGGATTATTAATGCTGATGGCATAGGACGGAGTCCTGCGCCTGGAGGGATTTCGGGGGTCTTTGTGATTCCGGGTTTGGTGATGTTGGTGATACCTGCACGCAATCAAAACCAGGCATGCAATTAACATTAGGCGCAGGACGCTGCCGTATATCTTTCCTTTTACTAACCTGCGTCTATAACAATACACAATATCATCGCCCCACGCAACACCTCATCTGATCATACTAATATTTCAGTTAACTAACGCAGTTATACATTGGTGTCAAATATTCCAACCGTAGTTGACCCCGGTTTTAATTTATATTTGCGTTGCCTAACTGGTTGTCACTAACCAATAGCCATAACCGCACTTCCATCGATATGAAAGAAATAAAAGCCATCATCGAGGCATACAATCTACTTGATACAGTAACTACCAGGGCGGCATTGGCCACGGTGGTAAGAGTAGAGGGATCCTCTTACCGCCGAACCGGTGCCAGGATGTTGGTAATGGACAATGGCACCTGGGTGGGCGGTATCAGTGGCGGCTGCCTGGAGGGCGATGCGCTCAAAAGAGCAAGGCTGGCCATTGCCAATTCCGAAGCAACCCTCATCACCTATGATACGACAGAAGATGATCCATACCAAATTGGAATTGGTCTTGGTTGTAACGGAATCATTGATGTGTTGTTTACCCCGCTTGATACCAACAACCCCAACAACCCGGTAGCAGTATTAAAAGCGTGCCTGTCAGCCGGAAGGCAAACGCACGTACTGGTTACCGTTACCCGCCTGGAAGGAAAATGGAATCATTGTCATCCCGGGGATACCTGGCAGTTCAACGGAACAGAGACCGTGCACCTGGCAGATGAAGCCACCGTTCAACAACGGCTGACACAAACAGTGTTAACCCAGGTAGTCATTGGTAAATCTGCACCGCATCGATTGGTAACAGCTGATAACCGGGTGATAGAAACTTTTATCGAAGTGCTCCCACCGGAAATCAATGTCATCATAATGGGGCACCAATACGATGTATATCCCCTCACCAGGCTATTGAAGGAAATTGGCTGGCGCGTAACCATCGTAGCCAACCCTTTAAAATTGAACGCCCGCATTACGGGTTTCGCCGACCAGGTAACAGCACCGGACAATTTTTCTCACCTTTTTGTCGATGACTATACCGTCATTATTTTAATGTCGCACGACTTTAAAACGGATAAGTATAATTTACCCAGGGCCATGCAAACGATCGCCCCGTATGTTGGCTTGCTGGGCCCAAAAAGCCGGAGTGAAAAAATGCTTCAGGAACTCACGGAAGAGGGGGTGTTTTTTTCTGACAGTGAGCGGGAACGCATTTTTGCTCCCGTGGGCCTCGACATTGGGGCCGTTACCCCCGAGGAAATCGCACTGTCTTTTGTGGCGGAAGTAAGGGCGGTAATTTCCGGACGGGCAGGGGGACAGCTCCGCCTTCGTTTACACCCGATTAACGCACGCGATTAACGCACTTATCCTTCCAACACCGCTTCAAATGGTAGTAGCTTATCCTTATTGAAAACTAGGGGGTTGATAGATTGTCATAATCAAATGATAGGCCCTGCTGATTTCTTTATCTACCTATATTGCCACTAATCCACCTAATTTGCCACTTAGCAAACCTTTACCTACCATTTGTAGCAGGTTTTTTACCGCTGGTGAAACCGCAAGTCCCGTTTATACCGGATGAATATCCTCCCTGTTCGCCGCCACTATATCTTTACGTCCTCAATCAAAAGAGCCCAGCGCTCAACGACTATGTATAACAAATTTCTGGAACAGCTATTAACCCTTTGCCGATTAAGGGAAGATCCACCGGAAATCTCCAGCCTGTAATTTCCCTTAACAGTAAAGATTTATTATCAGCACGTACTTAATCCGTATAACGGCAGTACAAGGTATTTCCTAACAACACATCCAAAAAAAATGAAGTCATTTAAACTGGTGGTAACCGGTACCGGTATAATTATGTGTACCCTATTGGCAACAATTGTAAAGATAGAAATAAGCCCCTCAGCCGCAAAAACGGTTGGTGCAACCCAACCGCCATCACCCAAGCCATTTCAGGAACGCGATGCAAGGGTTACTGCCCATGCCATCAGCTACCAGGTAGGACTGTGCTTTTAACCTGCCAATAATTGATGCAAACCAGGCTGCCAATTTAAATTCAAAACATCCATACCTGTTTCGGTGGCCGGGTCCGGTTGCTGTTGCCACTCCAATTAATTTCAACATCATTGGTAACGGGAAGCGATGATTCAACCGGCGTTCACTACCAACGCAAAGTAAAAGAGCCGTCTTCCTTAGGAATGGTTGCAAAACTATTATTATATTACAATGGAAATACAGCCAGGCGGTAGGGCGTTACACAGCTGTCCGTGAAATTCAGTAAAGGGTGACCGGCAAATAGTATACTAACCCGTACGTCTACCTGGAAAAAGCCGGGCGGTGATATTATTAACCGGGTGATTAATGAATACTAATACGGTAAAGCGATGGTGCAATCAAATGGAAGAATAGTTGTGGTGGTAGTACATGGAATGGGCAACCAGTTTCCGATGGATACCCTGCGCGGTTTTGTGGATGCATTGAAGCCGGAGCATGCCGTTATGTACAGCAGTCCTAACCGCATTACGGAAGACAAGGAAACCCGGCGGTTGAGTTTTAATACCGGGCCCTACGATTTCTTTGAATATTACTGGGCACACCATGTGGATGAACCCCGCATTGGGGCGATAGTGAAATGGTCCATCAACCTCTTATTTATAAAGCCGCCATCGGCCAGTTTACTTTTGCACATTGGTTTTATCCGGAGGGCCATTCTTTCCTTGCTGTTTTTCGTAGTGGCCTTGGTAGTAACGGCGCTTATCTTTTTTGATGGTGTGGATACCAGCCTGGTAGCTGCAACCCTTTATGGCACTATGCTTTTTTTATTAATTAGGGTAGGGGTAGCGCTGTTGGCCAATACCGTCATCGGAAGTATTAATAGCAGCATAGGTGATGTAATAAAATATACAGTGCCTTCCCCTGAAAATATTGCGGCCAGGGAAAAAATACGCAGTGCCGGAATTGAATTATTAAAAAAATTACACGAGTCAAAGTCGGGCGACAAAAATAAATACCACCGGGTTGTGGTAGTCGGTCATAGCCTTGGCTCCATTGTGGCGTATGATATGCTTACCAGCCTGTTTGCACAATATCACCGGAGCTTTACCGCCATACCCGGAGGCCAGTTGCAGCCTGCATTGGCAGCATTAAGGGAGTCGTTCAACAATCCAACTTTATCCATCGTTGATTACCAGGCATTACAGGCCAACTTGTTTGACGAATACCGGGCTTTAGGTTTTGAGTGGCGCGTAAGTAATTTTATCACCATGGGGTCTCCCTTAACCCATGCTTCCTCGATCATGGCCAGGTCGTCAGATGATTTCGATAGTAAAAAGAAGGAAAGGGTATTTCCTACCTGCCCGCCCCAATTGGACCAGGAGGACAATCATTTTGCGTTCAGTGTACCTTATAAAAGTGTAGCCGGCAATGCATTGAATATACAATGCTGCCATCATGCGGCGCATTTTGCAATTACGCAATGGACCAATATATTTTTTGTAAATGACTGGATTGGTGGAAGGCTTGCAGGGGAATTTGGTCCCGGCATTCTCGATATTGAATTAACTGCCTGCGATAAGCTGACCGCACGGATACCCCTGGCCTCGCACACAAAGTATTGGGATAAGACAGAACAGGCTTCCATCACCGAATTCCAATCCATTTTAACTACCATTCAACCACTGTAATAATTTTAGCAATGAGTACATCGTTTTCATTTTCCCATCAACTACGCATATGCGTAATGGTTATCGGTACCTTTTTGTTGTCAATTCAGTTGAAGGCGCAGGTATTGCCTTATCCACCGGAGGTGCAGGCAAGGATAACAAGGGTGGAGGAGGGGCTGGTAGGTGCCATTCAAACACAGGACACAATAAGATGGTCGTTAAAGGACCGCATGGCATTCCATAAAATACCCGGTGTAAGCATTGCCGTAATCAACAACTACCAATTGGAATGGGCCGGCGGATATGGCTGGGCCGATAAAACGCTGTTGTTCCCCGTTACTACCCAAACCCGTTTCCAGGCTGCTTCCATTAGCAAATCGCTAAATGGAGTGGGCATATTAAAGCTGGTGCAGGACAAACAACTGGACATCAATGCAGACATCAATCAATACCTCCGTTCCTGGAACTTTCCTTACGATTCGGCTACGGGTGGCAAGAAAATTACCATTGCCCACCTGTTAAGTCATACGGCCGGTTTAACCGTGCATGGCTTTCCGGGCTATGCTATAAGCGATACGCTGCCGCGGATAATTGATATATTGGACGGCAAACGGCCAGCCAATACTAAGGCCGTACGCTCGCAGTTTGCTCCTGGTTTGCGATACCAGTATTCGGGCGGTGGTACCGTAATTACCCAGTTATTGGTGGAAGATCAAACTGGTAAATCCTATGAAAAATACCAATGGGAGAAAGTATTGAATCCGCTTGGGATGATCAATAGTTCCTACGAACAACCTTCATCGATAAGGAAACCGGGTGTGCTGGCTACCGGACATTACACAAATGGAAGCGAAGTAAAAGGGAAATATCATATTTATCCCGAGAAAGCGCCGGCGGGCTTATGGACGACGCCTACGGATTTAGCAAAATATATCATTGAGATGCAATTGTGCATTCAGGGAAATGCCGGCAAAGTACTTTCTGCGGCATCAACCCGGTTGATGTTGACGCCTTTTATAGATGCCGCTGCCGGGTTGGGCGTATTTATCAATCAAAAAGGGGAAGGGAAATATTTTCAACATGGTGGAGCCAATGAAGGGTTTCGCTGCCAGTATTTTGGCAGCATGGAAAATGGCAAAGGGGTAGTGGTTATGGTGAATTCGGACAATGGGAATATTATACCGGAAATTATTAACAGCGTAGCGCTGGCCTATGGATGGAAAGGATATTACACACCGATGGTGCGCACGCAGGTAACAACACCGGCAGTGGAACTGCTGGATAGTTATACCGGCCAGTACCAGTTATCGCCCCAGTTTATACTGGACATCACCCGCGAGGGAAACCAATTAAAATTACAGGCAACTGGGCAGGACCAATACGACATCTTCCCGGAAGCGGTGAATAAGTTTTTCCTAAAAGTGGTAGATGCAAGGATCACCTTTGTTGCAGCTGGTGCTGGCGCCATTACCAAAGCCATCTTATCACAGGGTGGGAGGGATATGGAGGCGAAAAAAACTAAGTAGGGTAACCAGGTTTACTGATATGGCGGGTGATGATTTTTTACTAACGTGAACGGTTACGATTAGTTATTTGTACCGCCCGCCTTTAGAATAGGTACCGGTCGTTTCATCCGCTCTCTATCAGGTAGTCCTATCAATGCTGGTTCAACAAACCGACGTGCTTTTGTAAAAGAATATGCAACAAGGGCCGCTTCCAGTAACGCATAAAATAGCCCTGAAAGCATGTTCCCGTAACAGCAAACTCGTTGATGGATACGATGCCGCCGAACTGCAAAATAACCACTGCGGTGGCATCAAAGTTGACAACCTCGATAGTGCAGGAAAAAACGTTAATACCCTGCGCAGTTGTTAATTCTGCTGCGGTTTGTTTTTATAGTTCGCCATGTAACCCTCCTGTTTGCTACCCAGAAGTATTCAACACGCAGGAGGTTTTACCGAACAACGGTCCATCAAAATAGTTAATGGTAAAACGTGACTTACCTTTCGGGTAAAGTTGCTTGAATTTCTAAATAGGCAGTCGTCTACATTTTAAACGGCTTATTTAAATGATAGCTGCTCAATAATTATTTTAGCTGCCCTTTTTTCTTGTGTACTTCAGCAATGCAATTCCACAGGCAAAGGATTTGGTTGTTTCCAGTTGAAGATTTAATTTATTCTTTAGCTGTGCGAAAATGGGCAACCCCATGCCAATGGCGGTTGGATTAATTATAAGATGGTACTCATCAATGAGGTTCTCCCGGATCACTCCGGATACAAACGTAGCCCCGCCGTAGGCAATAATGTCGCCTCCTTCAGCTTGTTTCAGGCAGGTAATTTCTTCAGCGAGGTTACCTTTGGCCAATACCGTATTTTGCCAGGCGGATTGTTAAAGGGTATTACTGAAAACAACTTTTTTTGTATCCGTGAATCTTTTCCCTGCAGCTATTTCCGGATGGGCTACATTGGCTGCAACATCCGCCCAATAAGGAATAAAGCCTTCGGCAAGTTTCCTACCCAGCACGATACAATCGATGGTGGAGGTGATTTCTTCAACATAATTTTTAAGGCTGTCATCCCAGTTCCATTTCATCCAATCCATCTCTCCATTAACGCCTGCAATTAATCCATCGATACTGCTCTGTACCTGAAGTTTTAGTTTTCTCATCTTTTAAATTTTATCAAAATT
Organism: Chitinophagales bacterium; assembly: GCA_038330815.1. Classification (GTDB taxonomy): domain Bacteria; phylum Bacteroidota; class Bacteroidia; order Chitinophagales; family Chitinophagaceae; genus Ferruginibacter. The sequence continues at coordinate 10,109 of JBBQOJ010000040.1, forward strand.
AAAAGATAAGTTGGTCATAGAACGGTGGTTAATGCGGCAATGTTAAGGTACATTAGCGACAAGTTACTATCGATCTGTAAAGGTTGGCCTGTACCCTGCCACGCGTTATTATTTACTGCCTGGGTAAGCGGCATTCCCCTTTGTAT
>JBBQOJ010000041.1:0-10238 GCA_038330815.1 Chitinophagales bacterium
ATCCCAGGCGGTTGATTATGATGTCGGTGATTGATTTGGTAAATCCGGTATCTAAACCAATTTTAATGTTATTTGCCTTCAACAATCTAAATGTTGCTACGGCAAAGGGCAATGGTTGAAGATCTGCTGTATGCCGGTAGAACTGCTGCATATCCAATTCAAATTGTTCGTGTATGGCGGCAATCAATAAATCATTGTTTAACTGCGCCGGATAAAACTGTTGCAACAGCATTTTAATGGCTTCCATCTTGCGGTAACCCATAATGTGGTTAACAGCAGGAGTGGTTACCGGGTGAGCCAATTTTTCAAAGGCGCCCCTAAAGGCATCGTGTACATTTTGTTGATCGGTTACCGTTGTGCCGGCAATATCAAAAACTACAAGTTGAAAAGCCATACTAGCGTAATAAGTAATTAGTGTATAAGTTTCAAATGGTGAATGTCGGAAAAGAAAACCGAACATGGTTTCCAACCAGCTTTATTAAGCAATGTCAATTAGAAACGGATTGACTGGTTTAAGGTGCTGCATCATCAGCACCCGGAAGACGTCAAGCCCGGGCAGTGGCTGATTTTCTACTTTTGCTGCTTCATCCCATTTTCGTAATTGAATATAAAGTGGATGCAGGTCGTCGGCTTCAAATAAGGCCGCTTCTTCTTCCGACATTACGCCTCCCTGGAAAGCGAGGGTGCTTTTGCTCGCTGCTGATAGTTGATCAAAGTAGGCAGGTTCCTTGTAAGTAAGGTACCGCTTGGCTTGTACATGCGATTTTACGAGGTTGGCAATTTTGTTGGAGAATCCTTTTTCTAACAAGTACTCCGCTCCCAACTTTTCATGATCAACTACCCCGTAGCCGTCCATTTGACCTGCGGGCATTATATGTTCCAGCAAGTGCCCGATGTCATGAAAGAATGCTGCCAGGATAACCTCCTCGTCAAAGCCGGCTTCCTTTGCCATGAAAGCACACTGGCACATATGCTCCATTTGCGAAACCGGTTCGCCAATATAATCTTCTTTACCAAACCGTTGGTATAAAGTCAATACTTCGTCGCAGATTTGTGCCCTTGTCATGCCTGGTTTTTAAATTGTTGATATTGCTCCCCCCCGAAAAATACCAGCAGCCTGCTATCACACTACCCGTTTTCAATTAGCCTGTTCATCATTGAAAAAGACAACCTACCGGGATGAAAAACTGGCCCGTTTTCCCGAAAGCTATTGGACACCTTATTTCTCATAACCTCCATTGATGCCCTGCTTTTGCTGGTTGTAATGATCGGCCCGCATATCGTTCACATCATCCATTTCGGGCCCCTTCATTATTTTCCGCCAATCGATTGGACGATGGTATTTTTTCATGGCTTTGTCTACATCAAAAATCCTTTCGTCGTGCTGCTCCAATGTATATGGCGTAAAATCCGGCTCGGCGATAAAAAAATCCTGCAGCAGCGATGCGGTTACATCATACTGGTTAACATACGGAACCCCCAGGATGTTATAGATTGTTTTCAGGATGGATCCAAAATTGGCATGGGTATTACTCACATAGCCTTTCTTCACATAAGGGCCGGCCATCATTAAAATACTGCGATGCGCATCCAGGTGGTCTACTCCACCCTGCGGATCATCTTCTGTAATAATGACCAACATTTGTTTCCAATAGCGGGTACGGGACAAAAAATGCAAAATCCTTCCTACAGCCAGGTCATTGTCAGCCATATAAGAGTGGGGGAAATAGTAACCATCTTCCGGCCTTGGCCTTGAAGTGTGATCGTTGGGTACCTGCATCGTGATTAACGAAGGCATAGGTTCACTCCCTTTTATCCACTTCGTGGCAAATTCTTCTTCAAACTGGTTCATCCGGAACTGGTCGGGAATATTGGTATTGTATCCTGCGTAATTATGACTCGTCCGGGTAAAGAGGGCATTTTGCATTGGCACCATTACGCCATGCGCTGCACCTGTTGCGGTATCCATCCATTCCTCCCGTACGTGCGCTGTTTCATTGGCTTCGCCAAAATTGTAAAATGAAACATTTTTACGTTCCAATGCTTCCCATAACCCACCGATCTCTGCATAATCTTCCGGATCCATACTACCGGTAGACCCGGGAAAACGTCGTCCGGGTGCTTTGGAGAAAAACCTGGCTGATTTATCAACGCTTGAATTACTTTCTACCCATTCATTTGGGATAACACCAACCATCCAATGGTGCCCATGAATAGATGCATCACTATCGCAATAAAAATTATCGCTGAAAGAAAATTGCCGGGCAATTTTATGGTGATTGGGAGATACACGCAGGTTAACATATTTGCTGCGGAAAGAATCTGGTAAGGTGTATTCGCAGTTTACCCCAAACCTGGCCAGCGTGCTGTCGCCTTTAGCTTGCTTTAATTGCCCCATCACTTCATCATAGGTTCTGTTTTCTTTAGTGATGTACACCACATATTTTATGGGGCTTTGCCGGAGGCCAGGCAAAGCAGGCAAGGGGTTAAGTGCATCATCATTCAACGCCGTACTTATAAAAGTATTGTTGATACATTCCCGCGTGTATTCTTTTAACACTACAGCGGTGGGCATCCTCACCCGTTGAAAACTCCCCAATTGGATATCACCAATATAGGTACCCTGGGGTGGAGCAACAAAACCAGCGCCCCCGTTTGGCCCGGCACCCAAACCCCGGCAGGTAATAATGTACAGCTCCTTTTCATCTTTTCCCAATTGTACCCTTGTTGGCCCCCAGCCGGTAGGAATGAGGCCGCGGGTGGTTTTTGTGGGCACATCTATTACCGCTACAGCGTTAAATCCCAATAGCGCTACATACAGCGTTTTTTCATCCCTGCTAAGGGTGATGCCGAATGGTAAGAGGCCGCGGTATTTGTCCAGGCGTTGATCTACCCGAATGGGTATATGGCCAACAATACGATGTTGTTTATAATCAATGATCGAAATATTATCATTGGTGGCGTTGGTAACATACGCAAAACGTTTGCCCACTGCAATTGAGTTAGGGCTGGCTCCACCGACTACTTCTGCTTCTTCAATCATTTCCCCTATTTGCCATCCCGTTTTAAACCGGTCGACTACCTTATTGGTGGCTAGATTAATGGTGTACACACTCATGGCTTCAGGTGCATGTGGACTGCCCACCCCTGGAATTTTTTTACCGTTTACCATGGTACCTTCTATCGATGCCGGGGTATTATTGCCATAGGGATGATGGGGAATTAACAGGGAATCATAATTTTCTTTCGTCATTCCTTCTACTAACGGGTACGAATACATGCCTACATTGGCTACAAAGGCCATTTGTTGATCCGCACTAATGGCGAGTCCAAAAGGCTGGCGACCCGAAGGTATGGAAGCGGTGATTTTTTTAGTTCCCAGGTGATAACGAACCAACCTGAAATTTCCCCGGTCAAGTATCAGCAGTTCGTTGCCGGCTTCATTCAACAAAAGATCCGAAGTAAAGCTGTCGCCATAAACTACGCCACCAAAAGTTCCATCCAGTGAAATAGAATCAATCCTCTTCAGTTGGTGGATGTCATACACAATCACACTGCCATTATCGCCTCCGCTTAAATACACTTTTTTTGAATCCGGTGCGAAAGCTACTCCAAGGAAGGAGCCACTTTGTAACACGGATGAAATGGTAGTATCCTGTTTGGCCTGGGGTGGTTCGTTTTCACCAAGTGGTTCATGCGCCAGGGGTGAATTGATTTTACCTTTGTAACCGGGCACCCGTATTTGGTGAAGGGATACCAGGTCGATGATGGTGAAAACCCCATTGTGCAGGGTAACTGCTTTTTTCCCATCAGGAGAAACAGCCATACCAAAGGGATCATTGGTAATGCGGATCATATCGCCCGCAGGTTTAACCAATCTTCCGCTGGGCAGCACAGAAATACCCTTCTCGTTAATACTGCAATACTGGTTAATACCCGGCACCTGCAATACATTCACCCTTTGTGCGGTAAGGGTAGCTCCAACAATAATAAATAGCAGGCAGGCGGTGAATTTCATTTTTTAAAAATTGAAATGATGAACCTGGTGGTTATTCTCCTCCCGGCCAGGTTTTTTTGTTTGATGAATATATGAAATTCTTACGCCGCTATCATTTGATCAGCCACATTTTTGTATTCAGGTCGTCGCCACCCTGGGCGGTAACCGCTTTTTGCCGGTTGGCACTATTTAAAGACTGTTCCGACAAGGGGTAAATAAACCGCACCGGCACTTTATTATCATTTAGATTGGCAGCACCGGGTAAAATTTGTGGCATACCGGTTCTTCTCCAATCAAACCAGCCCTCCAGACCGTTGAAATACAGGGCCACCCATTTTTGCAGCGCAATTTTTGACAATTTTTGAGCTGCTGTACCAACATAATCAACCGCCGGTTGAGCGAGGTAACTGGCCGGCATCGTTACATTGATATTGTATTGCACCGGCACTAACGCCTTCCAGTAATCGAAATTGGCAGTGATGCCATTGGTGTAATAATTAGCTGCGCTTCCTGTTGTAATTATGCCTTTTTCACGGGCTTCCGCCAGTATAAATTGTAATTCTGCATAATTCATCCAGATGGCACGAGGCGCTGACGGATCGGGCACAGCCTGGCCCGGATCATTACATACCAGGCAGGCAAAGGTGTAACCTACCCTTGATACTCCCTGCGGACCACCGTTGTAATTCAATGCAGCTACATCTCCCAACCCGTTTGGTATACCCTCAATTTTTGGTGTACCAGCGGTTACAGAAGTTTGCGAAGGCCGGCCAAACACATTCAGGCGGGTATCATTGAGTGCAGTCAGCCGGTCGCTCAGTGTTTTGCTTACCCTTATTTCGTCAAAAGAGCCTACCCTTGCACCATACAGCGGAAATTGGTTGGGTGCAGCGGAAAAATATTTCAATTCGGCATTATCGGCATTACTGGTAAATACGGGGTTGTTGGCAGGGTCACCGACAATGGCCTGCATCTCCGCATTCACATTTTTTTTACCGGAGATACGCATCAGTAACCGAAGACGGAGCGAGTTGGCTAATTTTCTCCATTTAAGCATGCTGGAAGCGCCCCCACCAAACAAGATATCGCCGCTTAAATTGGTATTACTGATAGCCAGCAATTCATTGGCTCTTTTTAAATCTGCCAGTATACCCGTGTAGATTTCTTCCTGGCTATCATAAGCAGGTAGATAAGTCCCGGCTGTTTTTGCCTTGCCCGCCTCTTTGTAGGGTACATCACCATAAGCATCGGTGAGTAAGGAAAACATCCAGGATTTTAAAATTAATCCAACACCCAAATAAGGACTTTTCGGGTCTTGTTCCACGGCTACAAAAATGTTCTCCAGGTTTCTATTGTTTCCGTACACTGCATTCCATAATCCGTTTTGTTCGTTCCACAGGTACCTGTCTTCATTAACGAACTGAATTTTAGCATGGTACTGTGCCACCAGGTTTCCAATGCCCCAGGCATCATCCACCTGCCGGTTCATCATGTTACGGATTACACCGCTTAGTAACAAGTCGGGTGTTACACTGGTGGGATTATTGATGTTGGTGTTCACTTCCCTGAAGTCTTTGGTACAACCGGTAGCGAAAGCCAGCAGCAACAAGACAATGATTGATTTACTATTTTTCATTTGTTGACGATTAATGATTGATGAACTAGAATTTTAAACTGAGGTTAACTCCGTAACTGCGGGTAGATGGAATGGCCATGTATTCAATACCAGGTAAAGCCGTTCCGCCACTGTAACTCATGGTTTCCGGGTCAACGTGTGGCACATTGTCTTTTACCCAAAGATTACGGCCCACCAGGGAGAGGTTGATAAGGGTAAAGGGCAGTTTTGTCAGCAACCTCGAAGGAACATTAAAACCCAGTTGGAGTTCGCGCAGCTTAACAAAAGAAGCATCATACATAACGCCTTCCGCAATGCCACGGCCACCCGTATACGCAGTATGCCATTCCCGGGCACTTACTTTTTTAGTGTTGGGTACAAAACCACCGGCTGAAGCTACCACGCCTGCACCAATTACCCCGTTTCCATTTTGAGCCAGGTCGTATCCATTGGCGCGTCCTTCCAATGTTTCAATGATGATACCGCCTTCCCTGCCGACTGTTTGTGTTTCGGAGTACAATACGCCGCCGGAACGGATATCAAATAAGAAACTGAGGGAGAAGTTTTGGTAATTAAACCGGTTGCTGATGCCCATCAGCCAATCGGGATTGTAGTTACCTAACCTGATAACGTTGCTTGTACGTACCGGGCGGCCATTGGCAGCAAAAACCATTTGTCCAACAAAGTCACCTTTATCTGTATAGTAGGGTGCTGATGGATTGGTATTTTGCACCCTGGCAAAACCGATCCCGTATAAATCGCCCATCCGCTCTCCTATTCTTGCCTCTACGGAAACACGGCGGCTCGCCATTACGTAGGTGGTAAGACCATCATTTAGTTCCAATACTTTACTGCGGTTAGCAGAAAAATTAATATCGGTGTTCCAGCTAAACTTGCTCGTTTTAATACCGTTGATGTTTAATATCGCCTCTGCACCCCAGTTTTTGATTGAACCTGCATTGATTACGCGACTATTATATCCGCTTGTGCTGGATAGTGGAATATTTAAAATCTGGTTGACGGTTTTACTTTGGTAATAAGTTAAATCAATCCCTATCCTGTTTTTCAGGAACCGTACTTCCGTACCTACTTCGTAGGCAGAACTGATTTCGGGCTTTAAATTTAAGTTGCTTAGCCGGTTGGTTTCGCCATATACCTGTGCGGCTCCGAAAGGATCGCTGCGGCTGAAGGTTTGCGTATAGGTAAACGGATCGGTATCATTGCCTACCTGTGCAAAACTGGCGCGGAGTTTGGCGAAGTTGATCACTGCCGGCAGCTGAATCATTTCACTTACCACTGCACTAAGGGCCACCGAGGAATAGAAATAAGAATTGTCTTCCGTACCGAATTGCTTCAAATCTTCCGGCAATGTTAGTGCACTACTCCAGTCGTTCCGACCGGTAAAATCAATAAACAATTTATTTTTGTACGAAACACCAGCCGCAGCGTATAAACTATTAATTCTTTTGGCAACGTTGTTCTGTTCTACTACCAGTGGTATCCGGCTGTTGTTAAGACTGTAAATGCCAGCTATATTTAACTGTCCGGCAACATCTTCTGCATAGCGGGAAGTTTGCCGCATTTGGTTACCGCCCAAATTGGCAGTAAAGGCAAAATCGGTGTTGATATTTTTATTCGCTGATAACAAAAAGTCAGAGTTCCTTTCTTCATTTACAATTTTTACTTCGCGGTATTCACCAAATGGAAAACGCTGGGTACTGAAGCCCCGGCGGTATTCGCGGCGTTCATTGCTCCAGTCGGTAGCGGTACGTACCTGTAAATTCAACCAGTCTGTGAAATCATATTTCAAAGCGATATTACCAATCAGTCGATCGTAGTATTGGCCATTGGTGTTTTCATTCACCGTGAGGTAAGGATTATCGTGGTAATTGTAGTTCCAGCTATATTGCCGTTTACCGGTTTCACCATTCATCCAAAGTCTTTCCATATCACTTACATTCACTGAAGCAGGCAACCAACAATTGAACAGGTACATGATATTTTCTGTTCCATAACTAATGGACGGACGGTTGTCACTTTCGTTGTTGATATAACTTACGAATGCGCGTGCCGATAATTTAGGACTAAAATGATAGCCACTCGAAAGCGAAATGGTATTACGTTTCAAATCAGTATTTGGAACAATTCCCTTTTGATTTAGATTGGTATAACTTAACCGGTAATCGCCATCGGCATTACCGCCTACCAGGGCCACATTGTTGGTAAAAGTAGCACCGGTTTGCAAAAAGTTTTTTAAGTTATCCTGGTCAGCAACCCAGGGAGTTGCCGTGATAATACTTCCGGCGGGTGCATTCAGATCGCCCCCGGTAAACGGAATGGGCTGCCCGTTTAAGGTGCGTGGCGAATTGTATTGGGGATAACTCTGACCATTAAACGCAGGTCCCCAACCTTCGTCCGTACCATCCGTAAGCCCGGCCCCACCGCCATTTGCAAACGCAAAGGCGCCACCGTTACCATTTCCCTGGCCATACACTTTTTGGTATTCAGGCAATTTTAAAGGTGTTTCCATAGTGGCATTGGAATTAATTTCAACCCCTATTCCTTTTTTACCTGATTTACCCGCTTTTGATTTAATTAAGATAACACCATTGGCAGCCCTGGATCCATATAAGGCGGAAGCAGCGGGCCCTTTTAAAACGGAGATGGATTCAATATCATCGGGATTGATAAATCCAGCCCCATTACCAAAATCAACTTCGAGGTTGCCTCTGCCCGATCCGCCGGAAATGGCATTGCTTACCGGCACACCATCGATTACATACAATGGCTGGTTTTTATTCAGGTCAACGGATCGTTCACCTCTAATGGTAACCCTTGCTGAACCACCGATGCCGGAATTACTGCCCACAACCGTAACACCTGCCACTTTTCCGGCCAATTGGTTTACTACGTTGGTTTCACGGGCAGTGGTTAACTGGTCGCCCTTCACTTCCTGTAAGGCGTACCCTAATTTCTTACGGTCTTTTTTAATGCCGAGTGCCGTAACCACTACGTCGTTGAGCTGCGTGCTGGAAGACACTAACCGTATCGTGAGCAACTGGCTGGAAGCAGTAATGGTACGGGGTTCGAATCCAATATTGGTAATGGTGAGTTTTTCACCGGGGGAGGCAGCTACGCTGAATTCGCCCGCTGCATTGGAAATGGTTCCCTTGCTGGCATCTTTGGGTGTAATACTAGCATTTACAATGGGCTGCCCGGTCACCTCATCGGTAACTTTCCCTGTCACGATGATGTTTTGGGCAAAAAGAATGGAAGGGATTAAAAAAATCAGTACACAGGTGCAGAGCCTGGTGATGGAGGTTGTAGTTAGGTGCATAAACATATGTTTTGTGAACACAAACCTATTTACCTAATGTTACCGGAATATTTGCAAAAAGTTAAGCCATGGTAAACAAATTGTTACTTAAACAACAAGGAGTATACCAATAGTAAACAGGTAGTATAAAAAAAGTGGATATTACCAGCTGATTGTGGCAGGCGGCAGCGCCTGTAAATGGGTTACCCGCAAGGCTATTTTCCTTTTTATATGTTGTTGGTTTGGTCTTATTAGTGCTATGCTATCGGCGTTGGCCGTTAGCCTGGCAAGTATTGCATCGGCATGTATTGGTTCTTTACACAAACCGCAGCGGGATATGGCACGCAGCAAGGCAATTATAGCGGCAGAAAAAGTTTAACGGAAAAGCATTTACTGTTTTTCATTAAAGATGTAAACAACCAGTAATACAGCATCAACGTCGCCATTATTCTCCGGGTGATGCTGTTCGGTGGCATCAAAGAAAATGGAATCTCCAGCCTCCATGTCAAAAATTTCTGAACCAATATTATATTTGACAGCCCCTTGCAGCAGGTACTTAAATTCATAGGCTTCCGTACTAACCGGTAAACGTTCGGCGCCCGGTTGCAATGTTAACAGTACAAAGTCGATGTGATATTCATTTACGGTGGTAGACAATAACCGCCTATAGTTAAAACCGTTTCCATGTTCCTTTTCAAAAAACTGGTTCTGGTCTTTCTTTTTAAAGATCACTTTACTTTCCGGTGGTTGTAAGTTGATATCCCTAAAAAAATCATTGAAATCAATCTGCAGCGCCTTCATTAAATTCAGGAACACGGTAAGAGAGGGAATGGTACGGTTGTTTTCTACCTGGCTGAGCATACCCTTTGATATACCTGCAATATCTGCCAGTTCCTGCAGGGTAATATTTTTATCCTTTCGGATATCTTTTAGCCGGTTACTGATTTGAATGATGATATCTTCTTTCATGGGCTTTGTTATGTTTGGAAAACGGACGTAAAAAAAACGAACAGCGGTAAATATACTTAATGCAGTGCCAACAAAATAATGGACAATGATATCATATCAACCAACACAGGATGGAAGATAAGACTACCATTTTGCAACAGGTGATTGATCAAAGGGCAACAGTTAATGTTTAGGGAAACAAAACAACATCGGCCCTTATTGATTGTTATCACCTGGGTGGGTAATCGGTCGGGATCACAAATAATAGACAATTTCTCAGCAACGTCCTCCGTAGCTTTGTGTATTGTTCAGGAACGTTGCGTACTACGTTGCGATCGGTTTTGGATAAACGAAGCGTTTTC
>JBBQOJ010000042.1:0-10217 GCA_038330815.1 Chitinophagales bacterium
AGCTCCTCTCGCTTACATGCGTGGGCGAACGCTTGACAATGCCTTTATTATTTTGGATGAAGCACAAAATACCAATGACGGGCAGTTGAAAATGTTTTTGACCCGTATTGGCGCAAATGCAAAAGCCATCATCACCGGCGATCCTACCCAAATTGACCTACCCAAAAATATGCGCAGTGGCATCGACAAGGCATTGCGGATTTTGAAAAATGTGGAAGGCATCGCTCACATCGAACTGGATGAAGAAGACGTTGTTCGTCATAAATTGGTGAAGGCCATCATTAGGGCCTATGATAAGGACAAAGAGTTTGATACGACCAATGAAAGGCGGCAGTAACTCAATTGCCCGCATTAATGCTATTCCTGGCTTTGCCCGTCCCTACCAGGGAAAGGCAAAGCCTTTTTTAATTCCTTGCAGTAATCTTCCGGTATTTTACTATGTTTACAGATACAATACTTATTCAATAAACAATCAATCACAAAATTCCCGTTATGAAAAGGATGTTATTCGCGTTCAGTGTTTTATTAGTTTTAGGCAGTTGTAACAGCAATAATGCAGGTTCACCCAAAAATACGGTTAGTGCATTTATAGATGCTTCCAAAGAAGGTAACCTGGAGGAGGTAAAAAAACATATCAGTAAATCCGATCTTAGCCTGATCCAGATGGGAGAGAATTTTCTGGCAGCGCTCAATCCTACCGGGGCAAAGGACATGAAAGATAAAATGGCGAAAGAATTTAAAGAAAAAACAGCCAATGCAGACATCAATATTGGGGATGAAAAAATTGATGGTGACAAAGCCACTGTGGACGTTTCATTTAAATATGAAGGAAAAAGTGAAACCCGCCCTTTTAGCCTTATAAAAGAGGACGGTAAATGGAAGGTTTCCCTAATGTCTACCGGCATGAAAAATGCCGGCACCAATGAAGCGGAAATTAAAGAAACAATAAAAAATATTAACATTGACAGTATCCAGCAGGCACTCAAAATGGGTATGGATGAGATGAATAAAATAGACAAGGATTCGATGAAAATAATGATGCAACAGGCAGCAAAGGAAATAGAAAAATTAAAAGTTAAGCAGTAACGGCCGGCCGCTGCTTTCCAATACCGGTTTGGAAACAGGTAACGCTGCTTTTTTAAAAGTGTTTTTAATAAAGATGTTTAACTTTGCGGGCATGAAATCGAAACTTATTTACCTGGTTACTTTACTGGCTATACTGGCCTCCTGTGGACCTGGCAAAAATACCCCCAATACCGATATAGAAGTGGCTCGTGCCTTTATCAAAGATATCCTGGAGAATAATTTTAAGGAGGCTGAAACTTTTGTGCTAAAGGAGGAAACCAATAAACAGTATTTCGACTTGTTTAAAAAAGAATTTGAATCGAAAAGTAAGGAAGACCTTGAGCACTATAAAAATGCTGATATCATCATCAATGAAATCAGTAATGTAAATGACTCTGTAAGTATCATCAATTATTCCAATTCCTTTATCAGGAATAAAAGTAACAAGGTGAAGATGGTGCGGGTGGATGGCCAGTGGCTGGTGGATTTAAAGTATACTTTTTCAGGGAATTTATAATGACCGGGGTGGTTATAATACCTGCACGAATAACATTTTTCCTTTGGCCAAAGGGGATGCCTCACTTCAATTCAAAAACATAAAACAACTATAATGTACGTATTACACCCCTGGCATGGAGCCCATTATGGCAAACATGCCCCTCATATTGTAAACGGCCTGATTGAAATCCCGCAAGGATCGAGGGCTAAATATGAGATAGATAAAGAAACCGGCTTATTGATTCTCGATCGGATTATACATTCTTCTTTCCACTACCCCATCAATTATGGATTTATTCCACAAACACTGGGTCATGATAATGATCCGCTGGATATCCTGGTAATGTGTAGTGAAAGTATTCAACCATTGTGCCTGGTGGAAGCAACGGTAATTGGCAACATGCAGATGATTGATAACGGCGAAAAAGATGATAAGATAATCGCGGTGGCAACCAACGATCCTACCGTAAATCATATCACCAGCGTAAATGAATTGCCCCGGCACTTCATCTCTGTACTAAGAAATTATTTTGAAAATTACAAAGTGCTGGAAAATAAGGTGGTTGAAATTGATGAATTCCAGGACAAGGAAACCGCCTATGAAATTATCAATGAAGCGGTACTTTATTATCGCGAAAAATATCCAAAAACAATTTGATAAAACAAAAGATACATATGGAAACAACAACGCTGTTGCTGGTTATATTAATTGGCATTGCTGCGGGATTGTTGAGCGGTTTGGTTGGTGTTGGAGGAGGATTGATTATTGTGCCTGCGCTGGTTTACTTTCTTGGATTGTCGCAGCACACGGCACAGGGCACCTCCCTGGCCATGATTATGTTACCGGTAGGTATTTTTGGTGTTATTAATTATTATAAACAGGGACATGTAGATTTCCGGATTGTGGGCTTATTGGCCGCAGGTTTTATAGTGGGTAGCTTTTTCGGCAGCAAGGTAGCCCTTAACCTCTCCCAGGAAAACATTAAAAGATTTTTTGCCGGGCTAATGATGCTGGTGGCCATAAAAATGATGTTTTTTGATAAGCCTGCTAAAGTAACTGCCCCGATTATAGAAACGCAAAAAAAATAACCGCGCTTTAAGCGCAGCTGTGTTTGTTTATACGGGTTTGGGCGCAGTATCATACCTGCGCTTTTCTCTTTGCATATATTGCCCTTACTAATTGCACCGGTAAAAAAGGGCATTTCAACCGGCCAGGTATAACAGCGTTGGGAGAATGCATCAAGATTAGCCGCAGCGGTACAAAATACATTTTCCCCGAAACGCTGCTTCAGTCTTATTTATACGTAGTCATTTTTTTAAAAATGCGGCAAGCAGCGGTGTTGGTTTTGTTTTAACTTGTCGCCTTCAGGCAGCTACGAAAAGGGGGAACACTGTTATCAGTAAAATAGCGGGTTGTCCTTTATCAACCTGTTAATCTTTACTGGCTGGTGGACGAACTTCCTTCAACAGCAACGAACTTCTTGATAAGGCCTTTTCCAAACTTGTTGTAACATTCCCCTTGCCTATCGCAAACAACAACCTTGACTTTTTCAAAGCTTCCATTACCTGTACACTATGCACTTCCGATAAAATCAGTTTCGTTCCTCGTTGTGTTGATTCTTTAAATACGTCCTGCAGGGTAATGATCCCCGTTGCATCAATGATGGGCACCTGGCGCATCCGGAGAATGAGAATTTTAGGCGGACTTTCTATTAACCGCATGGCATCCTTGAATTTATAAGCCGCTCCAAAAAATAAAGGTCCCGTTATTTCAAAAACTTCCACCTTATCCGGGATAAAAAAATTGCCAATCACCTCTTCTTCTTTTCCATTTTCACTAACGGGTTGGCCCGTATCATTGGTTACCATCCGCACATTGCTGAAGTGAATCATCTTACGCATAAACAGGAAGACCGCCAATACCATCCCTATCTCAATCGCAACGGTTAAATCAACCAATACTGTGAGCAGGAAAGTAGTGAGCAACACTGCCACATCATTTCGGGCACCTTTGCAAACCGCTGCAAAACTTCGCCACTCACTCATATTGTAGGCTACCACTACCAGGATACCTGCAAGGGTAGCCATGGGTATCAGCGCTGCCCATTTCCCAAAAAAAAGCATGATCAATAACAGGGTGATGGCATGCACAATACCCGCTACAGGCGTACGCCCCCCATTCTTTACATTGGTGGCAGTACGGGCAATGGCCCCGGTGGCCGGTATGCCGCCAAAAAGTGCGGAGAATATATTGGCCGTGCCCTGGGCTATCAATTCAACGTTGGATTTGTGCCTGCCTCCAATCATTCCATCCGCCACTACCGCTGAGAGCAATGATTCTATTCCGCCTAACAAGGCAATGGTAAATGCCACCGGGAGTAAGGTTTTGATGGTGGCATAGTCAATGTGGGGAATATCGGGTATCGATAATGAAAAAGGAATATTTCCAAACCTGCTGCCAATGGTTTCTACCGGAAGGTGTAATAGCTGCATAGCGGTTGTTGTAACCAGGATGGCCATCAGCGAGCCCGGTATCTTATGCGTAACCTTTGGCCACCAAACTATAATCACCACGGAGGCAACGGCAATCAGCGTTGTGTAAATATCAACAGAGTTGATATGCACCCCAAAAGATTGCCATTTTTCTATAAAGTCGGCCGGAACAGCACCCATCTTCAATCCAAAAAAATCTTTCAACTGGGAAGAAAAAATAAGTACTGCGATACCACTGGTAAATCCAATAATTAAGGGATGCGGAATAAACTTAATCACAGAACCAAGCCGGGCAAAACCCATAATAATAAGCATCACCCCCGCCATAAAGGTGGCAATCACCAGTCCGTTTACCCCATGCACCTGTACAATACCGTAAACAATCACAATGAAGGCGCCGGTGGGTCCACCAATTTGTACCCGGCTGCCCCCCATGGCGGAAATGATAAATCCGGCAATTACCGCCGTATATAAACCTTTCTCCGGCGAAACACCGGATGCAATGGCAAACGCAATGGCCAGCGGTAGTGCAACGATGCCCACAATAAGGCCAGCCATTACATCTTTTCCAAACCGCTGCCGGTTATAGTCTTTTAAGGCATCAAATATTTTTGGTCTAAACATTTTTAAGTGATTTAACTGGCAGGAGTATTAGTCGGCGATAAATAAGAAGGGATGATGACCAGCATGTGTCGGTGAGCACCAGTTAAGGATGGAGGCTGTTTATTCTGGGAACCTCCGCCAATTAACCAGGCCTTTTGCTATTCCTGTTCACTGTTGAACCTGCAAAAGTATTGAATGGGTCATTGCTATTTGGAAACCCATATCAATGTAGCAACTGACATGTATCATATTTACACTGTAACCGCTATTCGTCCATCTTCTTTCCCTGGAAAAGCATGACATGCCTTCATTGATCACGGTGCAAGGTAGCTGTTGATGGAAATATTTAGCCTATCCATTTGTTCGCCACCATAAGCGCTAACAAATTATTAGTTAAGCTTCGCTGCCAATCTGACACAATAACCAGCTTTTTACCTATTTTTGCCAACTAAAATTTAGGATGGATACGACATTTACGATACCTGTTAAAACGCATGATGAAGCCCGGCAGGGAGAAGCCTTTGCGACCCAATTGCCAACTGATAACTTGTTCAAAAAACAGTTTTATATAGAGAGCTATGGTTGCGCCATGAATTTTGCCGATAGTGAAGTGGTGGCTTCTATATTACAAAGCAACGGCTTTGGGGCCACCCTGGAGCCTGCCGAAGCTGACCTGATTTTTCTAAATACCTGCTCCATCCGCGAAAAGGCGGAAGCCACCGTACGCAAACGCCTCACCGAATTTAAACGGTTAAAAAAATCCCGCCCGGGTATGTTGGTGGGTGTATTGGGATGCATGGCGGAACGGTTAAAGGAAAAATTTTTACAGGTAGAAAAGCTGGTCGACCTGGTAGTTGGGCCGGACGCATACAGAACACTTCCCGGGCTGATAGAAGAAGCGGAAACGGGGCAAAAGGCCGTCAATGTGTTATTGAGCCGCGATGAAACCTATGCTGACATAGCCCCTGTCCGCCTGGGCAGTAACGGGGTGAATGCCTTTGTGAGTATCATGCGGGGTTGTAATAATATGTGTTCTTTTTGCGTGGTGCCCTTTACCCGTGGCCGCGAAAGAAGCCGGGATGCCAATAGCATTTTGCAGGAGTGCAGGGATTTGTTTAACAATGGTTATCGCGAGGTTACGTTGCTTGGTCAAAATGTAGACAGTTATTACTGGCTGCCTCCGTTAACCGCAGGCAGCCGGCACAATTCCCTTGAAGCGGATAATAGAGTTCCATCATTAATTCCGGCTACGGAAGTGGTTACATTTGCCCTTTTACTGGAAAAAGTGGCACAAGTTGATCCACTGCTAAGGGTTCGTTTTTCCACCTCTCATCCAAAAGATATCACGGATGATGTGTTGTATACAATCGCCAGGTACGCTAATATTTGTAATTATATTCACCTTCCGGTACAAAGTGGCAGCAGCCGGGTACTGCAATTAATGAATCGTACCTATTCCAGGGAGTGGTACATAGCCAAGGTAGACAGGATCCGCGAGGTAATACCGGATTGCGGCCTGTCAACCGATATGATCACTGGCTTTTGTACCGAAACCGAAGAAGATCACCAGCAGTCATTGAGCCTGATGGAGTATTGCCACTACGACCTGGCCTATATGTACTTTTATAGCGAGCGGCCCGGAACCCTGGCGGCGCGCAGGTTTAAAGATGATATTCCTGAGGAGATAAAGAAAAGAAGGCTACAGGAAATGGTCAACCTGCATCGTCTCCACTCGCTGCAAAGCATGCAACGGGATGTTGGTAAAACGGTTCGTGTATTAGTGGAAGGATTTTCCAAAAAGACAGACAACGACCTGCAAGGGCGCAACGACCAAAATAAAGTAGTGGTATTTCCAAAAGGCAACCATAAAAAAGGTGATTATGTACAGGTAAAGATCATCGGCTGTACTGCGGGAACCCTCCTTGGCCAGGCAGTTGACGCTGTATAGTTACCTGAAACGACGACGCTTTTCCGGGTGCTTTTAACCCGTATTAATTTTTAAACCTACCCGGCCCGATTTTTTTGGGCGGGTTTTAAAATGACCACCAGGCAGGCACAAAATGGCTGCCGGTTTAGCATATTATGGATTTACAATCAATTAAAAACCGCTTTGGTATCATCGGTAATTCACCCGCCTTAAACCATGCATTGAACGTGGCCGCCCAGGTAGCCAATACCGATCTTAGTGTATTGATCAATGGGGAAAGCGGCGTAGGCAAGGAGGTATTCTCCCAGATCATTCATTCCCTAAGTTCGCGCAAACACAATCCCTTTATTGCGGTAAACTGTGGCGCTATTCCCGAGGGAACGATTGACTCTGAATTATTTGGCCATGAAAAAGGCTCGTTTACGGGAGCACTCGATAGCCGTAAAGGATATTTTGAAACAGTAAATGGCGGTACGATATTCCTGGATGAAATCGGCGAACTGCCCCTCGGTACACAGGCCCGTTTGTTAAGGGTACTGGAGGCCGGCGAATACATCAGGGTGGGTAGCAGCAAGGTACAGAAAACAGACGTGAGGGTAATTGCGGCCACCAATAAAGAATTGCTTGAAAGCACCCAATCCGGAAGATTCAGGGAAGATTTATACTACCGGCTAAATACCGTTCCCATCCGGGTGCCTTCGCTGCGTGACCGTAAAGAAGATATCCCGTTACTCTTTAGAAAATTAGCCGCAGATTTTTCTGACCGTTATAAAGGCGCACCTATACATTTGGAAGAAGACGCCAAAAGTTTGATAATGAGCTATCCCTGGCCCGGTAATGTAAGGGAATTGAAGAATATTGCAGAACAGATGTCTGTATTATCCAAAGAGAAAAACATTTTTGCAAAAGAACTTAAAAACTTTCTACCGGAGAGCAATTTTAACCGCCTGCCAGTACTGGTGGGTGGTAAAGCGGCACTTAGCCAACAGGAGTTTGCCAATGAAAGGGAAATTTTGTACAAACTTTTTTTCGACATGAAAAAGGATGTGAATGAATTGAAGAAAATGTTTTTTGAGCTATTACAAAACCCGGGAATGGGCCAAAACATACCGATGTATAATAACTCCATAGAGACTGCCATGTCGGATCATAATAATAACAAACCTTCCGGTAACTATGGGCAATCGCACCAGCCGGTATTTATCAATCAAAAAACGGAGGAACTACATCACCATGAAGCCATTGAGGAATCGCTCAGCATTATGGATAAAGAGAAAGAGTTAATAATAAAAGCGTTAAAAAAGCATAAGGGAAAACGAAAAGACGCCTCCTCTGATCTTGGTATCAGTGAACGTACTTTGTATAGAAAACTGAAAGAATATGACATTGAAGACTAATAGCGAACAGGTGCCGGGTGCTTTTGAAAGGGCTGCATTATTAAGCCAGCACGTGCAATGGATGCGTTTTGTACGATACCCCTTCGCCACTTTGCTGGTACTGGTGTTTAGTTTTGCTACCTGCAAATATTCTTTCAAAGACACTTCGCCCATACCGGAGGAGATAAAAACCTTCCGGGTAAATTATTTTGAGAATAAGGCCCGGTATGTAAACCCGCAGTTGAGTCCGCAATTAACCGAGCGGATGAAACAAAAAGTGATTGGCAACACGCGGCTGCGGCAAACCAATGATGACAATGCCCACTACGATATCAGCGGGTATGTATCAGATTATACCGTATCCACTACAGGTATTTCAGGCAACAACGCGAGTACCAACCGCTTGTCGGTATCTTTTCACCTGATTTTTAAAAATACCCTGGACGAAACAAAAAATTTTGAGACAGATCTTTCCAACAATTTTGATTTCCCGGCCAACCAGTTATTGGAACAGGCCCAGGCAACGCTTTTCCCGGAAATAATAAAAAATATTATCGACGCCATATTCAACAAAATATTTTCCAATTGGTAAACGGCCATTGGTTAAAAATGATTTTGCCATATTTATATTTATCTTCAACCCATGGGTACAGGTAACCAACTTTTTGAATTAATCTTTCACCGGCCGCTAACCGGGCCTGGCACCCGGGAGTACCTGGATCAATTGGCGGAGGACCATCCCTATTTCACCCCGGTTCATTTTTTTCGTTTATTAAATGCGGATCAGCAAGCGCCTTCCTATCAATCATCGCTGGCCAAATCGTCCCTGTTATTTAATAACCCCTATTGGTTGCAATTTCAATTAGACGAACTGGCCGGAAATGCAGCAAACAGCCAGGAGGAAACTGTACGCCCGGCAACTATGATACCTACAATGGAAGAGACGGTAAGTAATGTACCTATAGAAAATATTGGGGACGATGCAGTTGACATAAATAATTTTATTGACGGCAGTAATTCACCAGTTGAAGAACCGGTTGATGAACAGCCTCCTGCCGACACACCTGAGTGGTTTATTGGCGAAGACCAGGCGGTTGAAACGGCGCCCCTGTTGCCGGAGGAAGATATTGCATGGGAAGCTACGCAAATAGATGAAGCAACAACACCGGTGGAAAACACTGCCGGCGAAAAAGACGTGTTGGCTTTTCCAGGTGTAGCCCATCCGGAAAAGGCGGCAAGCGGTGTGGAAACGGTCAACGAAATTAATGCAATTGCTACTACGGAGGAGGAGGATTTATTAGCGACAACAGCACCCCCAGGCACTCCCGGCACACCTGAAATAAATCTGGGCATACCGGAGGAGGTACAACATTTGGATACCATTGAAAATACAATGCCTTCTGAATCAGCAAATGAGACAGCCACTTATTCACCGGTCGGTGCTATTCAACCGGGCAGCCATTTTAATAACGACAGTTCGCCACTGGTGAATGATCCCGCTGCGGAAGACGAGAACGACGCCGACAATGAAAGTGAAGATAACCAGTTGCCGCTGGTTAAGCCATTCAATTTTAAGCTGGACCTGGGCAGGGAAGAAAAGGTAACCGAGGATACCATCACTGTTGAACCACTGCACACGACCGATTATTTTGCCAGCCTCGGAATCAGGCTGAGCGGCGAAATTATGCCGACTGATAAACTTGGTAAACAGCTAAAGAGTTTCACCGAATGGCTCAAAACCATGAAAAAAATACACGCCGGCGAGGTGGTTCAGCCGGGCGCTTCTACCGATAAGTCGATTCAACAGTTGGCAGAACAATCCAATAAGGAGGCGGGGGTATTAACCGAAGCGATGGCGGAGGTTTTATTACAACAGGGAAAGGCCGACAAAGCAATTGAAGTATATAAAAAATTAAGTTTGTTCAATCCCTCTAAAAGCGCTTACTTTGCAGCCAAAATTGATCAACTAAACGAACATTGACATGTTAATTTTATTCGGAATCCTGGTAATTGTGGCTTCGGTGATACTGGGGTTAATTGTATTGGTTCAAAATCCTAAAGGTGGTGGGCTATCGGGAAGCCTGGGTGGTTTTAGTAATCAATTGATGGGTGTTAAACAAACAACAGATGTATTGGAGAAAGGTACCTGGATTTTTGCAGGTATTGTTGGAGTTCTATGCATCATTTCCCCAATGTTCATACCTCAAACTGCAGGCGGTTCATCAAAAAATGATGAATTGATCAATAAAGCTCCC
>JBBQOJ010000043.1:0-10189 GCA_038330815.1 Chitinophagales bacterium
AGATTGATACCGGTACTGTTTAAACTTTCAATCACCGTCACACTATCCTGCGTCATAAACTGTGGATGGTGGGTAAAACTAAAATGCGATTTATTCATACCCAGGTTAATACCAAAATGGTAGCGCTTGCTGTCATGATCAGGCAGGTTTAACCCACCGTAACGCAATTGAGAAAAGCCAATCAACGGGCAAATCATTACAATTAAAATAACAGGTACTATTTTTCTCCGCAATAAATGCTGCATATGCCAAAACTCAGGGGTTTACAATAAGTGTTTGTGTATCCCAGGTGATCTAAGATAGTAGTAAAGTTTTTGCCTTCAGGAAATTTTTTAATTGATTCGTCGAGATATTTATATGCATTGCGGTTTTTCGAAAACAACCTGCCCATCCCGGGCGCCACTACATTCATATACAACTGGTAGCACTGTTTAATAATTGGCGCTTTCGGTTGGCTAAATTCCAGTACTACCAATTTGCCTCCGGGTTTCAACACCCTTTTAATTTCAGAAAGGCCCTTTTCAAGGTGTTGAAAATTGCGTACACCAAACGCCACTGTTACCGCATCAAACGAGTTGTCACCAAACAATATTGTTTCACTATCGCCATTTAACAGTTCAATAAGATGGTCTAGCCCTTGCGTTGTTACCTTTTTTCGTCCAAAGGAAAGCATTCCCTCACTGATATCAATACCTACAATTTTTCGTAGTTGCAAAATACGTGCCGCCATGATAGCCACATCCGCCGTTCCGGTAGCTACATCCAACAGCGTTTCAGGGTTACTTTTTTTTAACAATTTAATGGCTGTTTTTCGCCAGTGTACGTCAATCCCCACGCTTAAGAAGCGGTTTAAAAAATCATAGCGATACGCAATGTTATCAAACATTCCTGCTACTTGTTCTTTTTTCGAAAGCCCGGAATTCTTTTCGGGAACAACCTGGTCGTGGGCAAATTCTGTCATGGTTGGTAAAGATAGGAAGGTTAATGCATTGGTGAAGGGGGAACTGCCATCCTATCGATGCTAATAACATTGTATGGGGACTATTGTTATGCAAAGATTTTAATTGCGCGATGTTGCTCATTTAACAGTCCGCCCTGAAAAGGTGGTTGTATAGGCTGGCCACCTTCCTGTTAGGGGCTTCCCATGTCTTCCTTATCTTTGCACCATGCTCATTAAAACAGCGAAATATATTATTAGCAGTCCGGATTTTGAAAAATGCCCGGCCCCTGATAAAAAGGAGTATGCGTTTATCGGCCGAAGCAATGTAGGGAAATCCTCCCTGATCAATATGGTTACCAATAATGACAAGCTGGCAAAAACTTCGGGCACTCCTGGCAAAACGCAGCTCATCAACCATTTCGAAATTATCTCGGCTTCCGCTGTTAATACCGGCAAAGAAGGGCAAAATGTAAAATGGTACCTGGTAGATTTGCCTGGCTATGGCTTTGCCAAAGTGAGTATCCGCAGCAGGCGACGATGGGAGCAGATGATTGAAGGCTACCTGCGCAAACGGCCCAACCTGGAAATGGTATTTGTGTTGATCGATGCCCGACATACACCGCAAAAGCTCGACCTTGATTTTATCAACCAACTCGATAAATGGGAAATCCCCTTTGCAATGATTTTTACCAAAGCGGATAAAGAAACACAGGCGGTGGTAGCAAAAAATGTAAAACTTTTCCTGGACCGGATGCGTAAAACCTGGCAGTTTTTACCCCAGCACATCGTAACCAGTGCCACCAAAAAACTGGGCAGGGATAAAATACTTGCCCTGATTGATGAAAAAAATGAAACCAGGAAAGAAGCTTAGCGGATTGCGTGTACCCGTTCACGTGTGTATAGCGATGACAATGCCCAAAATTTACCGGGTAAATACCTCGCAGGCCAGGGCGATATTCCTGGTAGCTTTCAGCAGGAAATCAAAATCAATGGTGCTTAATTCATCCCCTGCAGAATGATAATAGGTATCCGTGGGGGAACTGCCCATGATGGTAAAAGCCTGTTTAATTTTCCTGGCAAAAGGATAATGGTCACTTCGGCTAAACAGGTCTTCTTCCGGGTAAGGATCTTTTCGGAAGAATTCTTTTTCATTGGCGAGTTGGTATTGTGTTAGTGCTTCATTTAATATTTTTACCAGCTGGTTGCTTTTATTGGCCACGATAAAGCATTCATCGCCCCTTGGCCTGCCCAGCATTTCGAGGTTAATTACTGTTTTCACGCGGGTAGGATCCGTTCGCCGCATTACATCTTTTGAACCCAACATGCCCATTTCCTCTCCCGAAAAAGCCACAAATAAAAGCTGGTAACGATGGTTGTTTTTCAGCTGGTAATAACGAGCCAGTTCTATCAGGGCGGCCACGCCGGAGGCATTGTCGTTGGCGCCATTAAAAATATTATCCTTAAAACTATATCCTTCGTTAAAAGAGAAGTCGTTCCCTTCACCTATATGGTCGTAGTGGGCCGAAAATATTACCATGGTATCATTTATACCATTACCGGGTAATGCGGCCATCACATTGATGGCCGGAATTTTTTTTCGTTCAAAGTAAGCCACGTAATGGTCCATCCATCCGCCATCAGGAGCTGCAGGCGTTAATCCAATGGAATCAAACCTGGCAGCGATAAACCGGGCTGCGCTGGTAGCTCCGGCCGATCCGGTCATCCTTCCTTTCAAACTATCCTGCGATAAATAGGCTACCGTATATTCTAATGAGGAAGGTACAATAATACTATCTGCAGCATCAGACTGCGCATTTACCCGGCCAGTGAATAATAAGAGGAGGGATACAAGGTACTTCATAATTACACTGTTTAAAAAAGGCAGCGATAACAAATGGCCCCCGAATAGGGCAGTGGCCTGTCGCCGATAGTACTACCGTAAAAATTTAAAGCCATCCATTGACAAAATTCAAATGGATGGCTTTAAAAACAGGCTGGAAAAATCACCGGGAAAAGTAGTGTCTACAATCATTTGAAGAAATGCGCTGCATTGATTATTGTAAACATACCAATTGCTGATCGCCCTCTTTACTAACTCATCAATACCACCTTATCCATTACATCACCCCCGCGAATATCATCAATGATATCCAGGCCGCCGGTGATTTTTCCAAAACAGGTATGTACACCGTCGAGGTGTTTTGTATTGGAACGATTGTGGCAAATAAAGAATTGCGAACCGCCAGTATTAGGACCACGATGCGCCATCGACAACACCCCACGGTCGTGCACTTGTTTATCTCCCTTAGTTTCGCATTGAATAGTATAGCCTGGGCCACCTGCACCTGTTCCATTCGGACAGCCACCCTGTATCATAAAATCGGGTATCACCCTATGAAAAGTAAGACCGTTGTAAAAGCCTTCCCCAATTAGTTTTTTAAAATTGGCGGTGGCAATCGGTGCGGCATCGTCATATAATTCAAAGGATAAAACACCCTTCCTGGTGTGAATTTCTCCTTTGGTAAGTACTGTTTCGCTCATGTTATTATTTTTAATGGAGCGCAAAGATATTCAATGAAACGCAGAATAGCCGCCACGCAGGGCAGAAGGATAAAAATGATACGTTAAAAAGCGCTATTTGTTAGCGTATGGAGCAGCAGTAGCGCAGTCACCTGTTTACTGCGCCCTTAATTCACCATTTTGTTGGCACAACTGCTACTGGCGAATGCTTCGGGTTTGGCTTTAAAGGCAAAACCCATTCCCAGGATATAACCCATGGCTTCGCGCAGGGCTTCATTGCTTTTAAACTGGGGATTGGTATTGATATCGGCGTGCACTTCCATATCAACATCATACAGGGTAAACAGGTCGCACAATTCGTAAGCAATTTCAATGCTCTTGGCTACTTCCACCAGCATGCGTTCCTTGATACTGTACCTGAGTAATGTTTTTTCATTGTGAATAAACATAAAACCGCCATGGCCCTCCCGTAAAAAAACAATTACGGTGGCAAATTCAGTTACTTTTCCTTTCACCTGGCTGTCTGTGCCGATACATACTTTGAGGTGGTACCCTGCCTTTGTTTCTCTTTTGATCGTCTCTTCTACCGCAGATTTAATGGGTAGTTGAATGGGGTCACCATTGAATTTTCTCCATAACATAGAAATGAGGTTTTCTAAAGTTACTGAAATTATATATTCAACTTTCCTTTAATGGACCTTGCCACAAAAATTAACGTAAAAAAAATAGTAGCATAACAGGCGCTTGTTGGTGAGGGAAAAAAGGATAACCTTCACCGTTAGCTATTGGGGCCTTTACTTAAAATACTTTTAAATAGCCGGCATGACACTGACAAACAAAAAAGGGCCAGCCCCTTACGCTGACCCTTTAACTTACACATGAATCTACCTTACAACATTTAGTATTCTTGAAAACTTTTTTATATCTATCCTGGCAATTGATTAATAACCGCGCTGTTCAACCTTTTTTAAAAGGAGCCAGCCCCTTACGCTGGCTCCTAACTTACACATGAATCTACCTTACAATCTGTACAGTTTAATTTACGGATCAGCTAAGGGTGGGCCGTTTGTTGTAATAATGTTTTTTTAAAAAGGAGCCAGCCCCTTACGCTGGCCCCTGACTTACACATGAATCTACCTTACTGCTTTTATAATTCTTTCTGTTTGACTTGTTTGATGATTAAATAACTGTAACACATACATGCCCGCTGGTAATTGATGAATATCTATCACATTATTGCCAGCCAGCCCCTTTCCACTGCGAAGCCTGTTGCCATTGGCATCATTCAGCACAAACTGGTAGGCATCATTGGCGGCAACGGTAATTTGATGACTGGCAAGGGTAGACACCCGATACAGCTTACCCGCCTGCGCTACTTGTTTCAACTGAATGGTGTTGGAATAAACTGCCTGGTGAGCCACCGATATGGCTTTGATACGGTAGTACAGTATCGGTTGTTGAACAGGGTGGTAGCTGAACATTTGTTGTAAGCCGGTAACAGTATTAATAGTATTAAAATGAATTCCGTTGGCAGACGATTCTATTTGTACCTGTTTTATTGGTTCGTCGGTGTCAATGCTCCACCCAAGCTCATGTTTGTTTTGTATGGTGCGGCCCGTAAGTATTACCTGCCTGATAGGCAATACACTTCCTACTGATGAGGTGATTGTGTAAGCGCCAAGACTGCCATAATCATCCACATTGCTATTGCCTGCGCCATCCACTACTACATAATAGGTACCGGCATTTAACAGCGTATCCATGGTTACACTCATCGTGGCTGCCGGGTTAAATGTTTGGACCAGCATTTTATTTGCATTGTATAGCGACATCTTCACGTCCAGGTTGGCACCTTGTAATCCTGCATCAACGCTAAATGGTTTAATATTTAATCGAACGATGGAGTTTTGTAATAAGGTAAAACTAAACGCATCCTCATCAGTATTAGTGGCAATAACACCATCCAGCGAAGGGCCTGCAAGTGTTATCATTGTTGGATTATTATTGATGTCATCGCTGTAGTCATCCACCCTGTAACCAAACCCGTTGGTGTTGGTAATAATGGATAAGTTATCCTGTTTGTTGGCGCAACCGTAAGGTGTGGGGCCATTGTTCCAGCCACTCATATTCCTATAATAGCTGTTGCCCATTATCGGTGCCCAGCCTGCTTCCCCCGTTCCAATGCCTTCATTATAGGTAGAGGTAAGATGGCAGCTGCCGTCGTAACTCGACTGGTGCGATAAGCCTACGGCATGGCCACTCTCATGAGCGCAGCATTCGGCAATCAGCTTGGCATTCTTGGGCCCTAACCGATCGCTAAAAACAAATGCGGGTGTATCATCGCCCCATTTAAAAGATCCGATAAATGAAACGCCGCCTACACCGGTAAACCAACTACTGGTTGGGGTAATTACCACCCTGATTCTTTTTGATAGCGGGGCTGCAATAAACGTAGCTTCCACGGTGGTGATATTAATATCGAATGGACGGTAATCTTCCGCCACCCTGTTAAATACTTCTGTGATTTGTGCATCCGTTATACCCGCGGGTGCACAGGTAAAAGGTACACCGCCATTCCAGAAGGCGTTGTGCACTGCATGCCCGTCAAAATCAAGGTAAATGGTAGCGCGGGCAGAAGGATAGCTGTTTAATTTTGGTAAGGCGGTAACGGTAAAAGAAACTAACATTGCCAGTAGCAGCAATAGGGGAGTAGATGGTTTCTTCATGGTAGTAGGATTAATACCGGTGTAAGGGCCGGGTGGTTAAGGATTGGATTAAGGTGGCTGTTACCAGCATGCTTACTGGTGGCAGGTTTCTAAGATGTTTGCTAAATTGATTTTTATGAATTCATAATTCCCATTTCCCATTTGCTTTAATTCAAAGCCATCAGCGTAGGATGGATTTATTATTCTGCCTACATAGCTTATTTGATTGTTTTCATCCGTTTGCCTCGACAAAGAAAATAAAGTATTATTGAAGGCTGGCAGCTGGATGATGACGGTTTGTAGGTTATGGTAGGTAGATAACTTGCCCTTCACGGGGCCGGCGATATTAAAATTATCAGCAAGGGTTACATTGATATTTTGTCCCTTCGATACGGCGAATAAATTACTAAGTTGAGCAGCGGTGCATTGAATGTTGGAGGGAAGGCCGGCAAAAAGCAACGGCTTTTCGGCGGGTGTTTTTTGTGCGGAAACGGTCATTGCGGTAAGGGTAAGCAATG
The DNA here is from genome assembly GCA_038330815.1 of Chitinophagales bacterium. GTDB lineage: Bacteria > Bacteroidota > Bacteroidia > Chitinophagales > Chitinophagaceae > Ferruginibacter. Next base: position 6,684 of record JBBQOJ010000043.1, read on the forward strand.
CCATACACACAACGGTGGTAAGGTTTTTCATGTTTCAGATTTTGGATATTGCTACTTCCTGCAAAGGCTGCAAGTGGTAATAAGTAGTAAACGGCGGTACCTGAAAATTATTTTGTAAAAAGTAGAATAAACCAACGAAAATGTTTAGTATAGAAAATTTACTATAGCGTAAATGGGACTAATACTGGCGTGTACTTAGCATCACCAGGGTGCAACCTTCCATTACTTCAATATTTTTTTTACGGGCCATTTCCATCAGTTCATCATTTTCAGTGCCTGGGTTAAAAATTATCCGTTTGGGTTGAAGAGAAAGTATATAATCGTAGTAAGCACGTTGATTAGTGGGGTTGAGGTACAACGTGATGGTGTCGATGGCCTCGTGCGCCAGTTTTTCGGTAGTGATGGTGGTGTCGCCTACCACGCCTTGTCTTAAGCCCAGTGCCACTACGGGGTGTTGGTAGGCCCTTAATTTTTGAATGGCCAGGTAACTATACCGGGCAGGATTGTTGGAAGCGCCAATCACCAATGTTTTTTTCTTATCCATAATGCCTTTTTACCAAGATTATTAAAATGGGTTATTGTATAAACCTGCTTTTTAACTCCGCGGTGGGTATCATGCAGGCATCCTTTTTTCCGAACCATTTATAACGATTTTTTGCGATCCATCTATAAATGCCGTTCCTGATGAAGGTGGGTACAATAATAAAGCCAACCATTAACGGCCAACCCCCGGTTAAATACTTACACACTTTTAAAGCCGCTGTAGATTGTGCATATACTTTGCCATTTTCGATCAGCAGGAAGGAGTTAAATTCCTCCATTGGCAAGTGATGCTGTTTAAGTAGTTGTTGTCCGTAGTCGCCCTGTAATGGTGCAAAGTTGATACTTCCTTTTTTGTCTCTTTTAATAACAAATTGTACGGCCCCGTTGCAAAGATTGCAAACGCCATCAAATAATATAATTGGATTGTTTTTCATTGCCTGCTGCAAATTTACAATATAAAGCGGAGGTGGCCCTCCCGCTGATTGTTTTGATACCGGCTGAAACCGACAGTTGGTTACATTACCACATCCGGTAACGTTTTCGGGGCGTAACAGCGATAATATTTTCAATGGCTGTTGATAGAGCAGGATACCTGAATTGATACCCGGTGCCCAGCAACCTTGTTGGTAACACCCACCTGCTTTTCAAAATTAGTTCCGTTTCGGTACCAATGAGGAATGCGCCCACCCTGAGCATCCAGGTAAAAGCCGGCAATCCAATAATGGTGCCGGTAGCTGTACGGAGTGTGCGCATAAAAGCCGCATTGGTAACCGGTTCCGGGCTACTGCAGTTAAAAGTGCCTTCCAGTTCATCATTGCCGGCTAACCATGCTATTGTATGGCATACGTCATCGATATGAATCCAGCTATACATTTGTTGCCCGTTTCCCTGCTGGCCACCCAGGCCAAATTTCAGTAAATTAAAATAAGGAACCATTACACCGCCATTGCCGAGGGTAATGGCCAGTCTTAAAAAACATTTCCTGGTGAAGGGCGTGCGGTTGTCATAAAACGCCCTTTCCCATTCCTTACATACCTGTACAGAGAAATCATCACTAAAATCGGTAAATTGTTCATCCCGGGGCCTATCCGTAGCATGTGGGTAAATGGTGGCAGAACCCGCATTGATCCACAGCAGAGGCGGGTGGGTAGCCTGCCGGATGGCGAGGCCGATGGCGTTGGTGGCATTAATGCGGCTATCCATAATTGCGCGTTTGTTTTGCTGGGTATAACGGCAATTCACCGATTTACCTGCCAGGTTGATGATCAAGTGGGCCCCTTCTATTTCTTTAGTCCAGTCACCCTGGCGGATGCCGTCCCACATCACGTGGCGCACCGGAAAATTATCCTCCGGGGCTAGTGCATTTTCGCCATAGGTATTGTTGGCTTCATTGATTACTTGTCTTCCCAATATAATCACCTCATTGTTTGGACTAAAGAATTTACACAGTTCCCTGCCAATGAAACCGGAACCACCGGCAATAATTATTTTTTTATTTTGCATGAGAAATCTTTTAGTAATGATATTTTCCGAACCGGATTATAAGCGAATACCTGGATGAGCGGATCAATGATGACTACTTTCAGGAGCATGGTTAAAAAGCGCCTGCTACTTCAGTACCGCAAGTGGGCGCTGCATTTTAATATACACTTCACGATAACAGATACAGGTGTAGTAGACAGCCATCACCGGGGCCACAAACAGCAACAGCCAAAGTGATCCTACCGGCATTGTTAGTATACTCACCAGGGTTAACCGGTGATAATAGTACCGGCTTCCTTTTTTGTACGTGAAGCAGTGGTGATAAGCATGTACCAGCATACTGATGACCTGCCATCCGCCCACCACAAAATAGCCGGTCAAAAAGTCGGTATCCTGGTTAAACAAATAGTAAATGGCAAAGCCGGCGATCAGGGAACTATTGAGAAAGAAGTCGGCCGTTTTAAACTTTTTCATATTTATATTTTTAAAGTTTCAGAAAAAAATGAAAATATAGGATTAATAAAAAGCCGCGGAGCGGCTATCCTGTTTGCCAGGCGAGGCTATTTAAAAAGCCGTAATAACCCTCCAAGGAACCAGCTTTCGTCTGCCTTCACCATTTTGTCGAGTAGTTGATCTGCCTGTTTGCCAAATTTGCGGATGCCCGATACCGTGTCTACAAACTGCTTGATATGTTTATCTTTTTTATCTCCATCAATATTCTCCAGTTGTGCCAGCAGTTTTAGCATCGGATCGAGTTCCCGCTTTTTTCGTTCCTTAATAATTTGGGTGGCAATTTTCCAGGTGTCTTTTTCAGCAGTAAAATATTCCTTTCGTTCGCCGGGCAATATTACGCGGTCTACCAGTCCCCAGTTAATTAAATCCCGGATGTTCATGTTTACATTACCACGACTGATGCCCAGTTGCTCCATTACATCATCCTGCGTAAGGGGGTCGGCGCTGATCATCAATAGGGCGTGTATTTGTGCCATCGTGCGGTTGATGCCCCAGTCGGTACCAAATGCCCCCCAGCTACTGATAAATTGTTGTTTGGCTTCTGCAAGTTTCATGGTCTGAAATTGTTAAACAAAGGTAGGACAGTTTTTGAACTTTCAAAATATATTGAAAATATATTTTGAAGTACCGGCGGTGCCAATTGATCACTACTCCATTTTCAACCTGGCGATGCCAGGAGCTTATTGCTGAGGTGCAAATGTAATTACCCGTATCTTGATGTTGTTGGTGCCGGTGAAATGGTAGTAAAGCAAGGTTGGTTAAAAGAAGATGGTTTCGATGCCAATGAACTCTACGGGTGCATTTATAATTGTCGCTGGCTTGTGAACACCAGCCAGGGTAGGCAGCCGTGGGCGGTGTCCCCACCGCCCACCTGGTGTAAATAGAAAGCGACAATTGTAAATGCGCCGAAATCTACGGATACAATGTGGATTTCAGCAGGGATACACTTGCCAACGATGGCTGTAGTG
>JBBQOJ010000044.1:0-10181 GCA_038330815.1 Chitinophagales bacterium
ATTGACAAAGAAATAAAAAACGCTGAGGAAAGAAATTATTCAAATAATGATGAAGCAAATAGAGGGATCAAAGAACGTATAAAAAAAACAGTTTGGTCTTTGGAAGCTCAAAGTAATTGAAAAGGTACTACTCTATCAAGGGAACAAATAAAGAGGCATTATAACTTAATAAATTGAATAATCTATTTAATGCTGCAGCCATTTCAAAGGTGTTATAAAGACACTCGTTCTAAAATAACTGGGATCAATAAATGGTATACAAATAATATGATGCGCTCGTAAACATACTTATTATTTGGAATGACCAACAAGGTAATCTACCACTTTAAAAAATTTTCAATAAGCCGTTTGCTAACATTGTGTTGTACCACAAAGCATGGAACGATGAAGGTATTTTACCGGTACCTCAAAACAAAAAAGGTATCAACCGCCAGGTGCGATGCTTGTAGTTGGTGTAAGCTGCAAACTTATGTACTAGCATTTTTTCTTCCCATGATAATTTAATTCTCAAAACTACTTCCAGCACCAACAAAACAGGGATAACTAAAAATGAATTGGAGGTGGAGGCTATACCCGCACTTCCTGTTAACACTGCTGTATACATAGGGTGCCGTATATACCGGTAGGGACCGCTGGTAATTAATACCGCGTCACTGGCTGGTATTGGTTGAATCCGCAGCCTGCTTTTTCGCATGGCGGCCAATGCCCAGGTAGCCAAAAATAGGGCAGTGCCCAACAATACGCCCCCGGTTAAAGAGATACCGTCCAAACTTAATTGGGATAACAGTACCCCAAGGCATACAAACTGCAGGCCGACCAGTAGCATTGATTTTAATTGATCTGGCAACATAATTTTAATTACGCCATCAATGAATGGCGCGGGAAGTTTACTTATTCTTCCAAATTAATCAACTGTAGCATTCCCTACCTGCTGCCTGCTATGCTACCTAGGCTTTCCTTAATTTACTTTGGCAAACAAAATTAGTTGTAGGAACGCTGGTTTTAGTAACGGCTTCAAATCCTCCTTCGATTTCTGTAAAATTTCTATAACCACGTGCCTGCAAAATAGCGGCAGCGATCATGCTACGGTAACCTCCTGCACAATGAATAAAAAAATGTTCTTCCGGGTTAATGTCTTTCACCCAGTCGTTGATGTAGGCCAGGGGTTTATTGTAAGCTTCTTCCACATGCTCCGCAGAGTATTCTGTCTCCTTTCTTACATCAATAATGGTATCTCTGCCGATAACTACCTCACTGGCAAATTGCGCAGCAGTCACCCGGTTTACCACATCCGCTGCCTTACCGGAAGATAGCCAGGTTTCAAATCCTCCCTCCAGGTGACCGAGCAAATTATCAAATCCAACCCGACTCAACCGGGTAACGGTTTCTTCTTCTTTACCCACTTCCGTTACCAGTAATAGTGCCTGTTTAACATCCGCCACCATCGCACCAACCCAGGGGGCAAAATCGCCGTTTAAACCAATATTTACAGATTGGGGTATAAAGCCCTTATAAAATACAGTATTGCTTCTTGTATCCAGTATCAATGCCCCGGTATTTTCTGCCACCAATTCAAACTCATCAGCGGTAAGCGCCTGCATCCCACTGGTAAGCACTGTTTCAAAACTTTCATAACCATTTTTGTTCATGGCCACATTTAATCCAAAGTAAGCAGGCGGCGGAAGCAATCCATCGGTTACCGATTTTACAAAGCTTGCTTTATCTGGCTGATTTAATGCGTAGTTTACTTTTTTCTGGTTTCCAAGCGTATCCACTGTTTCCTTCATCATGTTTTTGCCACAGGCACTACCAGCCCCATGGGCCGGGTATACAATCACGTCATCAGCGAGGGGCATAATTTTAGTGAGGAGGCTATCGTATAATAAACCTGCCAATTGATCCTGGGTCATATGTGCTGCTTTCTGTGCAAGGTCGGGTCGGCCCACATCCCCCAGGAACAAGGTATCGCCGGAAAAAATCGCATGATCTTTTCCATCTTCATCCCTCAATAAAAAAGTAGTGCTCTCCATGGTATGGCCGGGCGTGTGCAATACTTTAAAGGTTACATTGCCCAGCTTAAATTCCTGCCCGTCTGTTGCTGAAACACAATCAAATGCACAGGTAGCATTGGGGCCATAAATGATGGGCGCACCTGTTGTTCTACCCAGGTCTACATGGCCACTCACAAAATCAGCATGAAAGTGGGTTTCGAAAATATATTTTAGTTTCACCCCGTCTTTTTCCAGTCGCTTTAAATAGGGCCCCACTTCACGCAGCGGATCAATGATGGCCGCTTCACCGTTACTGGTAATGTAGTAGGCGCCTTGTGCAAGGCAGCCGGTATAAATTTGTTCTATCTGCATGGTTAATAAATTTATTCCACGAAGTTGGGTTTTATTTTTTTCACGGTAAGTAACTTTTGTTGCATTGAACATATTCCCGAAAATAATTTTATAATGATACCCCGGGGAATATTGTTGAATAAACATTTTTACAGTCGCCCGTTAGTTTTGTTGCTAACCCCAAATAACTCCGACGTTCTGCCCTACTCCTCCTTATTTTTCATCGTCATCAGCAATGAATAAGCACCGGTAACTACATAGTTGGCCGCTGTAAACTCACTTCCCGCAGGTGATACAATTTCTGTAAACCCGTTTTCCGTTTCACCAATGATTACTTCCATCATTTCAAACGCACTATTCCCCACTCCCCGGTAAACATATTGTTTACCTTCAAACCGAACAATCGCCGCTGCCGGCAGTACCCAAACCTTGTTTAGTTTCACTTCTATTTCTGCATTCATATACGTGCCGGGTATCAACGATTTATCGTAGTCTTCAAAATGACAATGCACTTCCGCATTTCGCTCTGCAGAGAGGTCTTTGGCAATGAGCAAAATTTCGCAGGGGTGTTTATTATCCGGCTGGTTGTTGGTATAGGCCATCAGTGGCTGGCCGATATATAATTTATCCAGGTCGCGCTCAAATACTTTTAGTGCCAGGTGGATGTCGGTAGGATTGATCAGTTCAAATAATACATCGGTAGGCGATACATATTTACCAATGTTTACATTCACTTTTGACACATAGCCATTGATGGGTGAGTACACATTGACACTGCGGGAAATAGATGTTTCGCTGATCCGGTTGATGTTGATGCCGGCCAGTTTCAATTTTTCACCCAGCGAACTGATCAACACCCGTTGACTCCGGTAAGCTGCCTCCGATTGCTGGTACACTTTATCGCTACTCGCCTGGCTTTGGTTTAGTTCCTTCTGCCGGGTATACTCATTTTCCAAATAACCGATATTGGCTTTTGCTGTCAGGTAATCCTGCTGCAATTGAATATATCCCTGGTCTTCCACCACGGCAATCACCTCTCCCTTGTTAACATGCATGCCGGGTAACAACTTGGTGGTTTTTAAATACCCACCCAATGGAACGCTGATAGAAACCATGTTTTGCGGGGGTACATCAATTTTGCCATTCACTTTTAACAGGGAGGAAATATTTTTTTGCTCCATTTTACCTGTAATGATGCCTGCATTTTTAAATTGTATGGGTGTAAGGGATACCCGGGTATCTTCCACCTCGGGCGCCGCTGCTGCCTCCCCGGCTTCCCTGTTGGTACAAGCCGAAAAAAGCAGGAGGAGTGGTAAAGTAATTAAACTGTATTTCATTGCTATTATTTTTAAAGCAAGTGGTATTACTGTTAGGCGCCTGCAAACAACTCCGCAAGCAGAAAACAGGGTACCTCCCGCTATGGGTGGTTGATATAGTTGAGTTGAATGATGGCCATATTCAGGTTTTTTACGGCATCCATATAATTACTTTTTACCGTGGTGGCCTGGTGAATAAGTTGTACCCATTCAAGGTAGTTGATATCCCCATTGGCCAACTGGCGGTTGGCAGTGGCGGAGATCAGTGCTGCATTTTGCAGGCCGTCCTTCTCATAATAGGCCACCGTATGATTATATTTTATAAACTGCGCATAGGCCTGCCCGTATTCGAATTCGAGGTTTTTCAATCCAACCTGGTAATTACTTTCTGCTACCTCCTGGTAAATTTTTCCACCATTAATTCTTGCCTTTTGTGCCCTGGAAAAAATGGGAATACCAAGGCCCACCTCTACAGAATTAAACCGCCGCGACCGGCTGTAGAATTTATCATCGGCACCCACCCCGGTGATGCTGGCATTATTAAAACCAACCGACAAATCTGGTAACAACCGGCTGCGCTCCAAGCGGGTAACGGCAGCGGCTACCTGCTGTTGTTGGTGTAACAACTGTATAGCGGGATGCACGCCCAATGAATCGGGCAAGCTTAGCTGCGGCGCGTTAATTTTGTAGTCTGCAGCCCCGGGTACAAACGCGGTGGCAGTATTTAGTAACCATTGAAATTGCAATTGTAGCATTGCACTATCCTGCTGCAGGTAATCAAACTGCACATGAATTTGCCCAAGCGTAGCTTCAGCGCTGGTTTTCTCCAATACATTGGTTTCGCCCTTTGCCAGCCGCAGTTCAGCCTTTTTAAAAAATGCAGTGTAAATACTGTCAGCATATTGTAACAACAGGCGTTTTTGTTGAATATACAATAGCTCGTAAAACACCTGTGTTACCTGCTTTTTTAGCCATGCTTCCTTCACCGCTACATTCAGCAGGCTTGCCTTCCATTCTTCCCGGTACACTTCCCTTTGCCGGCTGTATACCCTGGGGAAACTAAACGATTGACTGATGCCAAATTTGGTGTCCGTGTAAATGCTGTTGATCTGCCCTGCTTCACCATACAATCCTGCCTGTGGAATTGATGCAGCGGTATTGATTAATTGTTGCTGGTACTTTACCTTGAGCTGTTCGTTCTTCACTTGCAGGTTATTGGCCCGGGCAGTATCAACTGCGGCTGCTAAGGAGATACTGGTTTGAGCCTGGCCGTTTACTACACCCGCCAATAGCAGTAGTAATAGTAACAATGCCTGGGGTTGTTTGCCGCGGGGCCGCTTTGTCCCACCTTTCTCAAAAGTAATGTACAATACCGGCAATACAAACAGGGTCAAGAAAGTGGCCACCAGCAATCCCCCGATCACCACCGTTGCCAGTGGCCGCTGCACTTCGGCACCGGCGCCATTGCTAAGCGCCATGGGCAAAAAACCCAGCGAGGCTACAAAGGCAGTCATAAGTACAGGCCTTAGCCTAACCTTGGTACCCATTAAAACAATCCGTTTTAAATCTGTGAATCCTTCCATTTTTAAGCGATTAAATTCTGCAATTAATACAATACCGTTTAATACAGCCACTCCAAACAAGGCAATAAAACCAACCCCTGCACTGATACTAAATGGCAGGCCCCTTAGTGCCAACAACAGGATACCCCCGATGGCCGATAGGGGAATGGCGGAGTAAATAAGCAATCCCTGCTTTACGGAATTAAAGGCAAAATAGAGTAACAAAAATATCAGCACCAGCGACACGGGCACCGCGATCAGTAGCCGTTGTTTGGCCGCATTTAAATTTTCGAAGGCGCCGCCATAGGACACATAATACCCCACCGGGAACTTTAACTGGCGTGCTACCTTCTCTTGTAATTCATTCACGATGCTCTCCACGTCCCTGCCCCTCACATTGAAACCTACTACGATTCTTCGCTTGGCATCCTCGCGTTGAATTTGATTGGGGCCTTCTTTAATTTGCACATCTGCCAATTGGTATAAGGGTACCTGGGTGCCCTGCGGGGTAGGTATCAATAATTGCTGCACATCCTTTACATCCTTTACCAAATCGCCCTTTAACCTTACCACGATGTCAAAACGCTTTTCGCCTTCAAATAATGTACCGGTACTTTGACCGGCGAACGCCGTATTTACCACTTTGTTGATGTCGGAAATGTTGAGGTTGTATTGTGCAATGGTATTCCTGTTGTAATTAATGATTATTTGTGGCATCCCGGAAACCGCCTCCACATAAAGGTTTTTAGCACCTTCCACGGAGTTAACAATACCGCCCAACTTATGGGCATAGGCAGCCAATGTATCAAGGTCTTCACCAAAAATTTTACATACCACATCCTGCCGTGCACCGGTCATCAACTCGTTAAACCGCATTTGTACAGGGTATTGAAATCCGGCTGTTAAGCCGGGCACTGCCTCGAGGGACTTGCCCATTTTTTCAGCCAGTTCATTAAAGCTGCCGGCTGAAGTCCATTCCTTTTTTGGTTTTAAAATTACCATCATGTCACTGGCTTCCATGGGCATCGGATCGGTAGGCACTTCGCCACTCCCGATTTTTGTTACTACTTTCTCCACTTCCGGAAATTGAGTTTTTAAAATATGGGCAGCCTTTTGCGTATAGGCAATGGTGGTATTTAAGTTGCTACCGGTTAACACCCTGGTATCCACGGCAAAATCGCCTTCTTCCAGGGCAGGGATAAACTCTCCCCCCAACGACAACAACACGGCCACAGAAAAAAGGAATATAGCCAATACCAGCGTCAACACTGTTTTAGGGAAGTTGACTACCCTGCTCAAAGCCGCCTGGTACACCCGCTCCACCCTGGCCATCATTTTATCTGAGAAATTGGGGGTATGTTTTATTTTCTTGCTGAGGAACAAGGCGCTCATCATGGGGATATAGGTGAGGGATAACAAAAAGGCGCCGAGCAAGGCAAAGGCCACCGTTTGCGCCATCGGTTTAAACATCTTGCCTTCAATTCCCTGCAACGTAAAAATGGGAAGGTAAACTACCAGGATAATGATTTGTCCAAATACAGCGCTGTTCATCATTTTGCTGGCAGAAAATTTCACTTCCTCATCCATCTGTGTAGATGACAGCCGGGTTACACCGCTCAACTTTTTACTATGCGTCAACTGGTGCATTACCGCTTCCACAATGATGACTGCCCCATCCACAATCAATCCAAAATCAAGTGCACCAAGGCTCATCAGGTTGCCGCTTACGCCAAAAAGATTCATCATTATTACCGCAAAAAGCATAGAGAGCGGAATTACGGAAGCCACCAGCAGGCCCGCCCGAAGGTTCCCTAAAAACAGTACCAACACAAATACTACAATCAGCGCTCCTTCCGCCAAATTCGTCTGCACTGTCCCGATCGCATTGTTTACCATCTTGGTGCGATCGAGGAAGGGCTCAATAACCACCCCCTCCGGCAAGGTTTTCTGTATTTGCGCTATGCGTTCCTTTACGTCGATAATTACCTCGCTGCTGTTGGCGCCCTTCAACATCATTACTACCGCGCCAGCCACTTCACCCTCGTCGTTATAACCCATCGCGCCATACCTGGTGGCATGGCCGATCTTAATTTCTGCTACATCCCTTACAAACAGCGGGGTACCGCCAGCGGTCGCTTTAATGGAAATATTATTGATGTCTTCCTCGCTGCCAATCAGCCCTTCACTTCGTATATACAATACCGTGGGGCCCTTCTCAATATAAGCGCCACCGGTATTTTGATTATTGCGCTCCAAAGCGTTAAATACATCTGTGATAGTTACATTGTAGGAAAGCAGTTTGTTGGGGTCAATTTCAATGGAATACTGCTTTAATTTTCCACCAAAACTACTTACCTCCGCTACGCCTTTTACCCCAAGCAACTGGCGGCGAACAATCCAATCCTGTATGGTTCTTAACTCCGTTTCATCAAACAGGTGCCCATACCCTTTCTTTGGACGAACCACGTATTGATAAATTTCGCCCAGGCCGGTGCTAACAGGGCCCAACTCTGGCGTACCAATGCCTGCCGGTATTTGCGACTGCACTTTTTGGAGCCGCTCTGCTACCTGTTGCCGGGCCCAGTACACATCGGTGGCATCATCAAAAACAATGGTAACCAGCGATAATCCAAACCTGGAGAAACTACGGATTTCCTTTAGTCCTAAAATATTATTATTTACCTGCTCAATTGGGAAGGTAACCAACCGTTCAATATCGGTGGCGCCAAAAGATGCGGCAATGGTAATTACCTGCACCTGGTTATTGGTGATATCCGGTACTGCGTCAATGGGAAGTTTGGTAAACTGGTAACCACCATACCCAATTAACGCAATGACGAAAAGCCCAACGATGAGTTTGTTTTTTATTGCAAACCCAATGATTGCTTTCAACATATATGTTTGTTTAATAGTCAATACATCGCAGCCACTGACCAGGGTCAATAGCACGGCAACAAGGGCGCCAATGGCGCTTGTTATCGCAAGTTATTTAGCTAAAATAAACAGGTTTGGGAGGCTGCCAGATATTGGACAAACAATTGGAGGGAAGAAATTGCGGTACACAATAAAAAATGGGGGATATGATATTACTTTCGGGAGGGTCGATGGAAAAAATAGCAACCCCAGGTACATAGGCGGCCGCAATAACCGTAACACAATCACCGGAGGTTTTAAAAGGAAGTTGCATGTCCCTGGCATAGTCATCATCGATCGGACTTCCATGCATGTAATGCATATCTAAAAATTCAAGAATGCTAATATGAGCGTTCTCTGCCTTGTGTTCGGCGTAGTGCTGAAATACTACTGGCAATTTCAATAACTGGTGCGCTTCTGTTACAAACAGCAGGTAAATAGCCAGGAATGATATAGCGATAAGTTTTTTCAGAACACAAATATAGAATTTTGTGTGAATAAATGCAGGGCTTTATTTGGGGTGGTATGCGTTAATTGTGCCCGCCGATATGTATTCCCATTCCAGGAAGTTATTGATAGCAACCCCGTTCCCTAAAAAAAATCCCCCGGAAAACCCGGGGGACATTATTTTATACAACTGCCTGTATTATTTGTAGTGAGACATTAGGCCCTTTGCCAGTTCGGTCATTTTCTTAAGACCATCTTCAGGTAACGCACCCTTCTTAAATTCAGCCAATATTTCGGGGTGCTTGTTCTCCATCTCCATCAGGAAATGTTCTTCAAATGCCTTTACATTCTTCACCGCAACATCCCTCAATAATCCCTGTGTTCCCAGGTAAATCATTGCCACCTGCTTTTCAACGCTCATTGGTGAGTATTGCAATTGTTTCAGGATTTCCACGTTACGGGCACCCTTGTCAATTACGTTCTTTGTGGCTGCATCCAGGTCGCCACCAAACTTAGAGAAGGCTTCCAGCTCACGGTATAGGGCCTGGTCAAGTTTCAAGGTGCCAGCCACTTTTTTCATTGATTTAATCTGCGCATTACCGCCCACGCGGCTTACAGATATACCCACGTTAATGGCCGGGCGGATACCCGCATTAAAGAGGTTTCCTTCCAGGAATATCTGGCCGTCGGTAATAGAAATTACGTTGGTTGGAATATAGGCTGATACGTCACCCGCCTGTGTTTCAATTACCGGCAAGGCGGTTAAAGAACCTCCGCCTTTTACAAGGTGACGGATAGATTCTGGAAGATCGTTCATCTGTTGGGCAATGTCATCCTTGGCAATTACCTTGGCAGCCCTTTCTAATAAGCGGCTATGCAGGTAAAACACATCCCCGGGATAAGCCTCACGTCCAGGCGGGCGACGGAGCAACAAAGACACTTCACGATAGGCTACTGCCTGCTTGGAAAGATCATCATAGATAATCAGGGCCGGCCTTCCGGTATCGCGAAAAAATTCGCCGATGGCAGCCCCCGCAAAGGGTGCATAGAATTGTAGTGGTGCTGGATCAGAAGCAGAAGCTGCCACAATGGTAGTATACGCCATTGCGCCGTATTCTTCCAGTGTTTTCATGATACCGGCAATGGTACTGGCTTTTTGGCCAATCGCCACATATATACAATAAACAGGTTTACCTGCTTCGTAAAACTCTTTTTGGTTGATGATCGTGTCTACGCAGATGGCTGTTTTACCCGTCTGACGGTCACCAATCACTAATTCCCGCTGGCCACGGCCAATGGGAATCATCGCATCAATTGCTTTGATACCGGTTTGCAGTGGTTCCTTTACCGGCTCACGGAAAATTACCCCGGGTGCTTTACGCTCCAATGGCATTTCGTACAGGTCGCCTGTTAATGGTCCCTTACCATCAATGGGCTGGCCCAGGGTATTAATTACACGCCCGCTCATGCCTTCACCCACTTTAATGGAGGCAATCTGGCCGGTACGCTTTACTTTATCTCCTTCTTTAATGGCCCCACTATCACCCATCAATACCACACCCACATTATCTTCTTCCAGGTTTAGGGCAATGGCTTTTACC
>JBBQOJ010000045.1:0-10139 GCA_038330815.1 Chitinophagales bacterium
TTGCGTTTCAGTGCTTACTTTGTCTCTAATGTCCCACATCATTTTCACTGCATCAACTGTCTTTTCTTTTTTAATCGTTTCCATATTTGATAAGGTCTTTTGGACTGAGCGGCGCATGCATTCTTAACCCTGCCTTATTGCCTGCATCAAGCAGACAGGCATCAAGCAGACAGGCGTAAAGCAGACAGGCCCTTTCTTATGAGGCCGGTAGTGAGCTTGCGAAGGAGCTACCTAATCCTAAAAGTTTATTTGTTTTTTCCTGAAATTCATTTCGGAGAATGGAGAAAAATAGGTAGCGAGCCGGTGGCGCTTCAATTCCTTACTATTTTCAAGTTTGTTAAAGTAGCAGTAAGTACCCGAATAACGATTTATAACCGGCAGTAGGTGCAGTGAACAACCCTGGTGATTTTCTAATGGAGAGAGCAGTGCACTCTTTTATTTACTCCTGATGGCTACCACCGGGTCCATTCTTGACGCCCTGGAGGCAGGAAATATACCGGCCAGTACGCCTACTACCAGGCAGATGATAACCGTACTTATCAATAAGGGAAGCGATACGTACACCGGGAAGTCAAGCGGGCCGGAGAGAATTAAAGTGAGTATATAAACAAAGAAAAGGCCAATGGCCCCACCCATCAGGCAAAGGATGGCAGCTTCCAGTAAAAACTCAAAGAGGATGCTGGCTTTTTTTGCACCAATGGCTTTTTTAAGGCCAATCACACTCGTTCTTTCTTTAACGGTTACAAACATAATGTTGGCGATACCAAACATTCCTACAATCAGGCTGATAACACCAATCAGTCCCCCTACAATATTCACCGTACCAAAAAGGCTGGTAATGGCCTTGCTAAAGGCCTCCACACTGTTGAGGGAGAAATTGTCTTCCTGGGTAGGACTTAGCCTGCGTACCTGTCGCATAATACCTTCCAGTTCGTTCATCATTGCCGTAGGGGTTACCCCATCTTTGCCTTTGGCAATGAGTACCGGGTTGGCATTTTTTTCATCTACAATCTGTTTGCAAAATTTGTAGGGCAGCATTACGCAGTTATCATAATCCCATCCAATAAAATTTTTACCCTCTTTTTTTATTACGCCAACAATATTTACTTTTTTACCCTTTACCTCAAAACTTTTTCCCAATGCCCGCTCCGCGGAGCCGTATAGTTTTTCGGCATTGTCGTAGCCCATTAGTCCAACGGCGCTGCCACTGTTAAATTCGGCAGCCGAAATGTAACGGCCTGTTTCAAAAAAAATGGGTTGCACCACCGTTTGGTCTTCTACAATACCATACAACGAAGCGTTTTGAATAATATCGTCGTTGTGCGACAGGTTACCGCCTGAACGCACTAAAAAACTGATGGCATCCAGCAATTGGGAACGCTCCCTAATCAGTCCCATTTCCTCGTACTTCATCACCGGCCTTGCCCGGAACTTCCAGAAGGGTTTATCCGGTCCGCCACTGTATTCCCATTTGTCGATATAAATGGTGTTGCTGCCCAAACTATTTACTTCATTTTGTATGTTCCGCTCCAGGCTGTTTACCGTGGCCAACACACCGATGATGCAGAAAATGCCGAAGGCCACCCCCGTTAAACTGAGGGCGGTACGTAATTTGTTTACCCTTAGTTCCTGCAACGTAAGCCGTAAAGAGTTACCAAGTATACTGAGCGATTTTCGCATGACCCAAAATTACAGTAACCAGTTTAATACCAGCGCAAAAATATATAACTGGCAATACGCCCGCATGTTTTGGTTCAACAGGCGGGCGGCCGTTGCAATGATTTAACGGTTTTATCGTTAGAAGCGGTGTTACCTTATCACCTTTACAACCAGGTGAACAATCGAAGCCTTACTTACATTCGTTGTATAGCAAAACCGCTTTTTCGATGGAGGCGTAATCGAGCTGGTGGCCGCGGATCTGCTGCACCAGGGTAGTACAATCGGCGCAATAGCTGGCAAATACCGTTTCAAAATTTTCTTTGGTAACAAGTACCACTTTATCGCTGGCATGAATGCGCAGGTAGTAAGCACCCAACTTACCTTCGGTAGTACTGGCCGCGTATGCTTCAGCGCCATTGTACACCAGTTTCCCTGAATTATCAGTCACTTTTTGCAGTAAACTCACATTGTTACCCGGGGTTACCATTTTATAAAAATCGTACAGGTAGGCGATGTAGGCCGTATTGCCCAGCGCAAAAGCGTTGATGTCGGAAGGGGTATAATTTTTTTTGCTGCCGGCTGCATCAACTACACTGATTGATCCTTTCTTAAAATTGGGTTTAATGGCAACCTCCGATTTTTGATTGCTGGTAGTTACAAAGTAACCATCGGAATAACCCTCCGGCGCGGTGTTGTTTTGTGCCATTACCTGGAGACTGCAACTGATGGCCAACAGGCTTACTAATTTTTTCATGGTGATTTTTTTTAAAGTGAGTAATTACTTACTAGTAAGTAAGTTTTTTTGACAAGATTTTATAAATGGCATCCCGAAAATTTAACGCAATAAAAAGGCGGTTTATTAATGGGCGTAAGAGGTAGAACGTACTAATTTTTTATGAACCAAACTATAGTGCTACTATGAAACTTCATTGGCGTCGCACCCTTGTACGGTGGTTCACTATGGAGCAACAAGGTGTTATTTCATGTTCACCAACCAATTGTTGTCATGCTTTACAATTTTCCATTGCAAAGTGGCAAACCGCACGGACTGGAGGGCGAATGGGCTATGGGTACAAAATCCGCAAACTTTAATTAACGCGGTTCAAAAAATGAGCCGATACTATTTCGCCCCTTCAGGGCTTAGGAAATAACGTCTTTGTTTTTTTGCGGGCTACACCCGCAACCCAATATATGGCGGCCTTTCAGGCCTGGAAATATCACGGCCATTCAGGCCTGATGATATCACGGGCTTTCAGGCCTGTAGATATCATGGATTGAAAGGCCTGAAAATATCACGGTATTCATGTCTGCTTTTTTATAGAGTAACAACTTAATCGATCGCTCATGACACAATAAACAAAAACCTGCCTTAAATCACGCGATTCGAAAAATGAACAAATGAATTAATACTATTTCGCCCCTTCAGGGCTTAGGAAATAACGTCTTTGTTTTTTTGCGGGCTACACCCGCAACTAAATATATGGCGGCCTTTCAGGCCTGGAAATATCACGGCCATTTAGAACCTGACGATATCACGGGCTTTCAGGCCTGGAGATATCATGTACTGAAAGGCCTGAAAATAGTACGGGCTTTTCAGGGCTAAAGAATAACGGTGCAGGTAACACTACGCTGTAACGTCGGCATTCAAAGTTGCCATTATCCACGTAAAACGGCAAACTTACCCGCTCAATTGTTTTAGTATGCTTTTGCGGATGGAGTCAAAATCCTTCCTGCCGGTAATGCGCGCCAATTGCACGCCGGCCGAGAGGTTGGTCATAATCATCAGCGTTTGCACCCGGGAAGATTCGGTAAAGGTAAATTCCCCGTTTTTTTTTCCCTCCGTCAGGGTTTTTTCCACCAGTTTTAACACCAATTCTACCAGGGTAACTACCTTCTCCCGGGTATTGACCGGGAGGGTTTTATAATCAGCAGCAATCGCCCCGATCACACAAATGCGGTCCACCTCCACCAGGTGCGTATAACGGCTGATAATTTTTTCCAGTTTGGCCTTGGCGGGTATAGTAGCATTTTCCAGTTCCTTCCCAATGAGGAGGTAATTTTCAATATGCGCCTCCACAACGCTTTCATACAAATCGGCCTTGGTGGGAAAATGATAGTGTACCGCTGCATTTTTGATGTTGAGTGATTTGGCAATATCGGCATAGCTAAAAGCATGGTAACCTACCTGCTGTATCAGCGAAGCACCCAGGTGCAGTATGGCTTCTCTTGTATCGTTATTTTTTGTAACCACGGCATGAAGGTACTATATTACTTACTTATTAGTAAGTAAATGGATATATTTTTTTCTCTTGTAGGGGGAACACTTTATTAACAATAGCCTCGCTGCCCTTGCCGTTTGCTTTATATCCCTCACTTAATTTTATTCAATTGTTGGTGATTAATTAAAACAACTTTATCTTGAATCACTAAAATTATTTATATGAATAAATACCGGTTGTTATTTTGCCTGCTGCCTGCATTTTTTACCGCCTGTACCAACGAGCCATCTCCACCTAAAACGGTGAAGGAATACAGTGCAGCACAATTGTACAGTAACAAAAGTATCTGGGCAGTTGCCTACAGCGAGGATGAAAGCCGGATGCTTGTGAACGCCAATAACACGGGCATTTACAATTTATACGAACTAAACATCGGCGACACAGTACTGACACCGCTTACCAATTCAACTAAAGAATCCTTGTACGCAAAGGATTACCTACCGGGTACCAACCAATTCCTCTATACCGCCGATAAGGGAGGGGATGAAAACACCCACCTGTTTTTACAATCGCCCGGTGATACAGCAGCGCGTGACCTTACGCCCTGGCCGGGTAGTGCCAACGACCTAAAGGGTTGGAGTACCGACAAGCAATCGATGTTTATTTCCAGTAACCGCAGAAACAGCCGTTTTTTCGATGTATGGAAAGGCGATACCGCCACCTGGAATTTCAGCCTCTTTTATAAAAATGACTCCGCCTATTCACCCGGCATCATCAGCAAGTCGGAACGATACATTACCCTGAATAAGGAACTTACCACCGATAAAAATGAGTTGTTCCTCTACGATCGTACCAATAAAACCATCCGGCAGATAAGTAACAACAATGAAGCTACCTGGTATGCCGTTGCGTTTGAAAAAAATGATAGTGTATTGTATTATATCACCAACGATGGGGATGAATTTTCTTACCTTGTTAAATACCATATCAACAGCGGGCAAGCCGAAAAAATATATAGTACCAGTTGGGACGTTGCGGATATGGCCCTAAGTGAAAATGAAAAATACCATACCGTCTTTATCAATGAAGATGGAAAAAACAAAGTGTTATTGTTTGATCATGGCACGAATCAACCGGTGGATTTTCCTGCCATCCCCGACGGAGACATCCGCGGTGTGATGATTTCTGCTACAGGAAATAATATGATGTTGTCGGTTGGCAGCAGCAGGAGCCCTGCCAATATATTCTCCTACAATTTCGCATCAAAACAATTGAAACAACTTACCCAAACCCTCAACCCCGAAGTGGATGCCAACGACCTGGTCAATGCATCGGTCGTGCGGTTTAAATCCTTCGACGACAAAGAAATCCCTGCGATATTATATAAACCACTCACCGCAGGTAAAGACAACAAAGTACCAGCCCTGCTTTGGATACATGGTGGTCCAGGCGGACAGTCAAGAATTGGGTTTTCCAACGAAATACAATACCTCGTCAATCATGGCTATGCGGTATTGGCGGTTAATAACCGGGGTAGCAGCGGCTATGGCAAAACTTTTTATAAACTCGATAATAAAGATCACAGCAACGGCGATTTAAAGGATTGCATCTGGGCGAAGAAATGGCTGCAACAGCAGGAATATATTGATACCGCCAATATCGGTATTGAAGGCGGTAGTTATGGTGGTTGTATGGTGCTGGCGGCGCTGGCTTTTTATCCCGAAGAATTTAAAGCGGGCGTTGACCAATTTGGGGTGGCTAATTGGGTCAGAACTTTAAAGAGCATCCCGCCCTATTGGGAAGCCTTCCGCAAGGCATTGTACGATGAAATGGGCGATCCTTTTACAGCCGATTCTGTAAGGTTGAAAAATATTTCCCCCCTGTTTAATTATCAAAAAATAAACAAACCCTTATTGGTTTTCCAGGGAATGAATGATGTGCGGGTATTGCCGGTGGAGAGTGAAGAAATTGTAGCCGGTGTAAAAAAGAACAACGTGCCCGTGGAGTATATCACTTATGCAGATGAAGGCCATGGTTTTGCCAAAAAGGAAAATCAAATTACAACCGCAACAAAAACCCTGGCTTTTTTAGACAAACATTTAAAAGGGAAAGGTAAAGTGGTGATGCCATAGCAGGGTGGTTATTTTCGGTTATCCTGAGCATGGATACATCAATTAAATTAGCCAGGCTTATTAGGCGCGGCGCGCTATCCTGTTACTGCTTCATTACTGGATTTTTAATCCTTACAAATTAAAAGAAAGCGTTCCGGGAGTCAAGATCGTTTAGTGAATAAAATAGTAAGGGGCGAAGGTGGGCACCCGCCACGACTATTAGCGGGTGCTGCTGTTCCAACTATCAGCTAAGGCTTATCATGTGCTCCATCCCGCCCGGTATTGCTGCGCAACAATTATTCAAATAATTATTGATAAGCCTACCTCGTGACCGCCCCTAAATCAAGTTGTAATTAAAATAACAGATACAATGAAAAAAGAAATTTTAGATAGGTTACAACAGTTAGAAAGTAAATACGGCAAATTGAAAAATACTTTCCTGGGTGTAATGGCTATACTTTTAATAACATTTTTCGGCCTGGCTTTTTACGCACATTGAAAAATTAGACATTACAAGAGCAAAAGGAATTATCATTGAGGATGATTTGGATAGAGACCGAATTCTTATTGGGTCGACTATACCTTTTTCAAAAGACCGGGTAAGAACCGATACCACACTTGTTCGACAGTTTTGGGCTAAGCACTACAAAAATCAAAATCAATTTATGGGGTGGTACAGTGACTATGAACACAGTGCAGAAGGCATAGTGATAATGAAGGAAAGGGGGTTTGATAGAGTGCAAATTGGAGACAAGTTATCGGATGCCATTTCACGAAAGAGACAATTTGAAGTAGCGGGCATCAACTTGAACAACAAAGAAGGCTGGGAAATTGGCGGAGCAGGCGTAAACACAACGGCTGATGGTAAATCAAGGGGTGTAATTGGACTAAATGATCGTGAAGGCGGGGCCATACATTTAATCGCATTGGAAGACGGTACAAAAGGTTTAATAATAGGTGGGGAAAATGGCAGACTAATGATTGGTATGTCAAAAAAGAAAGCGCAATGGTTTCAAAATGATAATGAATTTGTTGGGGTGAAATTTTTTGACATCCAGGGTAAACTTTTTTGGAATCAAACGATGAACAGGAAATCGGAGGTTGAATTGAAACAAAAAAAAGCCTGTTAAATATTACTTTAGCGTTCAGGCCTGTTTCAGCTTAATTGCTGAATTTTTAATTTGTAGAAACGCTGCTTAATGATGGCTACCAGCGTGGTAGGTTAGTACTCATATACCTGAGGAAAACGTTCCGGGAATCAATGTCGTTTTTTTAGTGATCTCTAGCTGTGGTTGCCCCACCCGCCATGGCAAATAGTTATTCCCTTTATTTTTCTTTTATCAGCTTTATCTTTACATATCCTGGTGAAGTAGGCCAGGCCAATTAAAAACGATTCACTATATGAAAGAAGTATATGTTATTTCCGCCGTTCGAACCCCCATTGGTAGTTTTGGAGGCGCCTTAAAAAATTTCACTGCCACCCAACTGGGCGCCATCGCTATCAAGGGTGCCATGGTAAAAGCCGGGGTGGATCCTTCCCTGGTAAACGATGTATTAATGGGCTCCGTTATACAGGCCAACCTTGGACAGGCCCCTGCCCGGCAAGCGGCAAAATTTGCCGGCTTACCGGATAACGTCAATTGCACTACGGTAAATAAAGTATGCGCCAGTGGCATGAAAGCAATTTCCATGGCGGTACAAAGTATTATACTGGGTGACGCGTCAATTGTGGTTGCAGGTGGAATGGAAAGTATGAGCAATGTACCCTTTTATGCGGATACTATGCGGTGGGGTAACAAGTACGGTAACACACAATTAATTGACGGTTTGGCCAAAGATGGCTTAACCGATGTGTATGATGGAAAGGCCATGGGCAATGCTGCCGAATTATGTGCCTCCACCTGTGGCATCAGCCGGCAGCAGCAGGACGCTTTTGCCATAGAAAGTTACCGCCGCTCACAGGCAGCCATCAACGAAGGAAGGTTTATGAATGAAATTGTACCCGTGGAAATTCCACAGCGTAAGGGAGATCCCCTGTTATTTGACAGGGATGAAGAGCCATTCAATGTAAAATTTGATAAAATTCCGGAACTGAAAGGCGCCTTCCAGAAAGAGGGCACCGTAACGGCCGCCAATGCCTCTACCATGAACGATGGCGCCGCAGCGCTGGTACTGATGAGCAAAGAAAAGGCCCTGGCACTCGGCCTAACCCCCATCGCAAGAATTGTTAGTTATGCGGATGCAGATCAGTCGCCGGAATGGTTTACTACCACCCCCTCACTGGCTGTGCCAATGGCTGTTAAAAAGGCCGGCCTAACCATGGCCGATATCAGCTACTGGGAACTAAATGAGGCATTTGCCGTGGTGGGCATAGAAAATAGCAGGCGGATGCAATTGGACCCAGCAACGGTAAACATAAACGGGGGAGCGGTATCCATTGGCCATCCCCTCGGCTGTAGCGGCGCAAGGATTATTGTAACCCTTATCAATGTATTGCACCAACAAAATGCACGGTATGGCGCGGCAGGTATTTGCAACGGTGGGGGTGGCGCCTCCGCCATGGTGATTGAGCGGCTATAGCCCCCGCGGACAGTGAGGTGAATTTACCCCGATACCTGTTTAATGCGTTTCATAAAATGGCACGAAAGAATAAACAATACCTGGCTTTATACACAGGGCTTCCCCGAACGGAGGCCCTTTTTTATTGGGTTTATTTGGAACCATTTTTGCCCCCTTTCACCTATACCCACCTTATTTGATAATCGTTTAAATGATTGATATATGAAAAAACGGCTACTACTATTAACATTGCTGATCGGTACCTTCTTTTCGCTCTCTGCGCAAACGGTACTCATCAACCTCGGTACCACCACGGTTGAAACGTCTACCTTATATACCACCAATGAGGCACCTTGGGAACTAACTTATGGTCCGGGTGATTCGCTGTGGATGACTACCAAAAATGGCAAAGTGTATCGTATCGATCCAAATAACGGCGTGGCAACGTTATTACTTGATTACACGGCTAATGTCTACCAGGCGGGAGAGGCCGGTATGCTGGGAATGACCTTTCATCCAAATTTTGCGACCAACCCATATGTATACATTGCCTATACGTATTCCAACGCTGGTAATAAGGAACGTATGTCGCGTTTTACCTACAATGGCATTGCGTTAATCAATGAGCAGGTATTGATTGATGATATAACGGCTAATACCATTCACAATGGTAGCAGGCTGGTCATCTTAAATAATAATTCTATATTAATGACTACGGGTGATGCAGCCAATACCGCCCTCTCTCAAAATACCACCAGTAAAAATGGCAAGGTATTAAGGGTACTCCTGGATGGCAGCATTCCGGTAGATAACCCCGTACCCGGTAGTCCTGTTTACACCTTTGGTCATCGAAACCCACAAGGGCTTGCCCTACACCCCAATGGCAATGTGTATTCGACAGAGCATGGCCCGGCCAACAACGATGAGTTCCAAATAATTGAACCGGGCCGCAACTATGGATGGCCCAATGTAGTCGGTTTTTGTGACAACGATGTTGCCGGGGAAACTGTTTTTTGCTCTGCCAACAATGTGAAGGAGCCACTGGCTTCCTGGAATCCTGCACCCGCTGGTACCTGGGCTCCCAGCGATCTGATCTGGTACTCCCACCCATCCATACCGGAGTTTCAGAATTCGTTTTTAGTAGCATTTTTGAAGACAGAGAAATTGAGAAGCATTCGCATAGATGCTTCGGGAGAAACTATCACTTCGCAAACTGATTATTTTGCAAACCGATGGGGCAGACTAAGAGATATTACTACAGGCCCCGATGGCAGCATTTATGTTGTTACCAATGTAAGCCCGTTCCGGATTATTAAAATTCGGGCAACGGGTGTAGTACCTGTGGCCGTTGGCAATTTTAAAGTAACCTGTAAGCAACAGGCAGCTATACTTACCTGGAGTACTACATCGGAAATCAATAACAAGCAATTTCTTTTGTATACCAGCACCAATGGTATTCAATATGACCTGGCTGCAACGATTCCTTCACTTGCACCTTCAGGTAATTCCAACAGCAGTGTTGCTTATAGTTATACACACAAAACCATTCTATCCGGTAATCTTTTCTATAAATTGATCAATGAGGATAAAG
>JBBQOJ010000046.1:0-9886 GCA_038330815.1 Chitinophagales bacterium
CACTGGCATTGGGCGAAGGTGTAAACTTCACAGCTGGCCTGGGAAGCGTGCGAACCTCACCCGATCATGGTGTAGCATTTGATATAGCAGGCAATAACAAAGCAGATGAATCATCTTTCCGCGAAGCCATTTTTAAGTGCATTGATATTATCAATGCCCGGAAGGAGTACGATTCACAACGACAAAACCCGCTTAAAAAGATAAGCAAAGCCATTGTTGCCAACGCGGTGGATGAAAAAATTACAGAGGTTCCGGAGTGATGTAACGCAGGTGATACAATTGCTCAAACCCTTTACTGGTGCTTCAAAGAAAGCCGTTATTAAAAAACACTGTCGGATACCCCTTTATTAATTATATAGGAATTAAACAGGATCTCGGCCATCCCCTGGTTTTTCTTTACACCGGCAGGTGTTGTTTTTTTAACCGCTGAACCATCATCAAAATCAAAAGTTACTCCCTTGGGTAATTTGTAATCCTTGGTGTTAAAGGTAAAAATTATTTTATCAGGCAAGCCATAAGCAATGTACCTGCCGTAGGTCATTTCTAGCTGGTAACTGCCATTTTCCCTGGTAGTTGTCTTGGCCTTTTTTATTACCAGGTTGGCTTCATCAATATATACTGTAGATAATACCACGTCGGCGTTGTCGTCCTCGGGCAATAATTTCACTACCCTTACCGTAGTGTTGCCTATTTTTTCAAGGCCAGCATCAATTGCGGTATAACTGCCCCCGTTAATAATATTCGAAAGGTTAATGCTCACAGCGCCTTTAGGAACAAAGGAGATACCCTTTTCGTTTTTTATTTTAAGTTTATCAGGTTTCTTAAAATAAATTTTTACTACCGACTCGGGTACACGTAAAAAAGTAACATTGGTTTTCATCTTTCCGTTGGCCTCATAGTTATTCACCTGGTCGATTTTCGCACTTACTTTTTTAATCAGGGCGTTCACTTCCTGTTGGGCGCTTACAGTAATTGTTCCTAATAATAACGCTACCCCGAGGCCTGTTTGTATAATGTATTTCATTTTCCTTTTTTAAGATAATATATCCTTTCTTTTAAAAATTACTACCGAAGCTGCCACTAACACCACTATATGTAATACCAGTATCGACAAACTGTTGCGGATGGCCGGCCAGTTTTCAATACTCCCCCTAATGGGTATTCCCTCATCGGTGGTGGCAATATAAAAAAATCCCTTCCACCCTACCAGGTAGGAGGTGAAAAGAAATGGCTTTACATTTTTATCGATGATAGGAACATTTATATTGGAAATTATCGTACAAACAATTACGATACAAACGGTAGCAATGATAGGGCCAATAGAATTCTCCGCGAAAATGGATAAGAATAAAGAAAGCGCGGCAATGACAGTTAGTGCTACGGTGGCATAGGCAAAGGCCGCCATGTACCGCCAAACAATATCCCCTTTTGAAATGAGTAGTATTTGTGATTCTTCCCCTTTCGATCGGAAGATGAGCATATCATCGGCTCCAAATAAAAGCACACTGAATAAGAGGGAGGTTACGGCCATCCATAGCAGTAACAGCACAGTAAAAATAGTAGCGGCGGCAAACTTTACCAATATCAGTTGGGTTCTGCTGATCGGTTTAGAAATCAATAAACGCAGGGTACCCATATTGGCTTCCCCGGAAATAGAATCAGCGGCAATCAATGCGACCAGTATAGGCACCTGTATTAACAGGGTGTTTAAAATAATATAACACATGAAATAGCCATTGATGGCCCTCACCCTTTCAAATTCAAAAGTGTCCTTCACACTCTGCAGCATCAGGTTCATATAACTTTCTCCGTCTGCTTTAAAGGCAAACTGGAAAATAAATACGATGGCGGCAATCGCGGCAAACGCGATGTAGGTGCGGGGCCGGCGGGAGATTTTAAATAACTCAATTTGTAAAAGGTTCAACATTGCCAGCTTGACTTGTAAGTGATAAAAAATAATTTTCCAAAGAATGGCTCGAGGTTACCGACAGTATTGGTATATTCATCGTCACCAGGTCGTTGATTAGTTGCGGCACCATTGTTTTGTTCATCATCAACCGCAATTGGTGATCGTTTTGCAAAAGGGCACCCCAGGCGGTTTGAGCTAATTTCACCCTGGCCGTTTCATTGTCGGCTGTATCAATCTGAATAAGGGAATGGGCCGGATCAACCAGGTCTGCTACCCTGCCCTCCACCATCTTTCTTCCCTTGTGAATGATAATCATGCGGTTGGCAATCAGTTCAATTTCGCTTAACAGGTGAGAGGATATTAATACGGTTTTACCCATCTCGCTGCTCAATTTCAATATCAGGTTACGCATATCTGCGATCCCCTGTGGATCAAGCCCGTTGGTTGGCTCGTCTAATACAATCAGCTCCGGGTTATGCACCAGGGCAACAGCAATGCCTAAACGCTGTTTCATGCCCTGGCTAAAGGTACGTACCTTACTGGTGGCTCGGTCGGCCAGGCCCACCATCTGCAATTGTTTCATCAGCAGGGAACGATTCGCCTTCACCCCGCTCATCCTGGCGAATATGGAGAGGTTATCATAAGCAGATAAGTATTTGTAGAGGTCGGGCTTTTCTATCACTGCACCCACCTGTTGCAAAATCGATGAACGGTGGGTACTTAGTTTTTTTCCAAATATCATGATATCACCGCTGGTGGGTGCCACCAGGGTAAGTAACATGCGGATGGTAGTGGATTTTCCGGCACCATTCTGGCCAAGAAAACCATACACATCCCCTTTATTTACTGTAAAAGAAAGATCATCTACCGCTTTTGTATCTTTAAATTGCTTGGAGAGATTAGTTACGCTAATAATTGATGTCATGTAAAAGGTATGAATGCCAAAGGTAAAACGGAATAGAAGGGTAATTGTTCGTAACAAAAAGCAGGCTCACAACAACCTGTTAAAAAAATTATTTTTTTATTAAATAAATCCCTAGTTTTACACCGAATACTGCTTACCACATATTCTGCTAATTAAGGCACCGCAACATCTTCATCGATTGTAAAGGTTCCTTTTCATTATCCTCCGAAAAGACGACCACTAACTTCCACTCATTTCTGTGATATAACCCGTTGATCTTACCATCAACAGTTAACCTCACTTAAAACCACAGTTATGAATAATAAATTTTACACCATCCTGCCGCTTTGCGTGTTGTTACTTGTATCATTCAATGGCTATAGCAAGGTAGTTACATCCGCCTCACTACCTACTTCGCTTCCATCAGTTGAAAAAAAAACCACGATCACTGTTAGCTCCAACCGCGCTACCGGGGATATGTTATTGTATATCGTTGCAGAAAAAGCAGGAGAAGCAACCATTAGCCTGGTAAATGAATCGGGTAGTACCGTATTGCAGCAAACCAATAAGGTAACAAAAAGCAAAAATGTAATTTCACTGAAGGATATCCAGGCATTGGCAGAAGGCACTTATACCGTTCGAATGGTGTTACATAATCAAACTTTCTCTACCACCTTCATGATTTGGAAATAGCCTTTTTACAGGCCAACCGTCCTTTCTACCATTATTAATCATCAGCACTTTAATTTAGAAACCGGGCATAGCTGTCAGCGGGCTGCTTTACAAAAATATCGACAACCAGGCACAAACAAAAATGCCCTCCTTCACCCGGGGGCTTTTTTACATGCCGGTAGGATTCATATAGGTTTGCAATGCAGTAACATACCGTTCAAATGCATCAATGCCGGGCCGGGTAATTTTACAGATGGTTTGGGGATAGTTTTCCTTAAATTGTTTTACAACATCAATATAGCCGGCATCCTTTAATTTATTGATCTGCACACTGAGGTTACCGGCAGTGGCATTGGTCTTCTCCCGGAGAAAGGTAAACTCCGCTTCCTTCACGCCGATAAGCAGGCTAATAACAGCCAGTCGTAACTGTGAATGTAATATAGGATCTAGTTCTTTAAACATAGGTTGACGCAATCATTGCTTATTATATTGCAGGTGTAACTTAAAAAAGTGAATGCTTGCCTCTTTGCTGATGACACTTCCATTTAGAAGAAATTTCAAGGCAGGTAAGCCATCACTATGCCAGTGTTTTACTTTGCCCCATGGCTGTAGGTTTACCTTTCTTTTTCAAAAGATAGCCCGGCACCAGGTAGCTGGCCAAAATAGCTGCAGCTGTTAACAAAATCTGGTTTTGATAGCTGGCAAAAGTTGCAGCTACCGCCAGTATCCAGCATATAATACCTCCCACTTGCAATGGTTTAAATTTTAGGATGCCCCCACTGATAAATGTACCGGTGGCATACATTAAAATGTATATCGGAAATGCATACTGCCAGCCAATCCGGGATAAAATAAAGCATAGCGTCAAAAAGGAAACACTCATCCCCGTCCATAAAACCCCCATACTTTCTCCTACATAGGTTACTACCTTTTTTTTCTGACGGTGCTTTACGCTATACATCACAGAAAAAAACACCCCTACCAGCACAATCGTCCAGGCCAGGTAATGCTGTGGTGTTTTTACAATTACCAGCAGGTAATATTGCAACAGGCAGCCAATAAAAACAAGCCACCCCCACAACAAAAAATAAATGCTGTTTTCGCCTATTTCAGTTTTGGTTTTATCAATCATTGATTGAATTACCTGCAGGCTATCCTGTGGAGAAAAACTACGATTGTCCATAAAGTAATTTTTGGGTGTTAAATTAATCCTTTTCTTAAGGGAAGAAGACGCTGCTATTGACATTCCTTGACCAGGCTTTCCACTTGTTCTTTACCCCAGGAAGGATGCAATTCGCTGGCTTGTGTAAATGCAGCATATTTTTCCAGCGCGGCTTTAAGTTCTACCATCGCCGTTTTGCAACCACCGCCAAATTGTTCCGGCGTATATTTCAATCCCTGGCCTTTTAAGTAATAGGGGCGCGGATTACCGGGATCCTGCAACATAGCAGCTGCCATATGTTCGTTACTCGCTGCTCCATATTGCTGCCAGCGTTGCATTGGGTCTACCATCATATGGCAACTCGCAATCATACTTTTTATGCAGGAAATTTCGGAGTTGCCAGGGGAAAGGGAATCGGCCATTGCAATCAGTATCGCAGCCCTGTCCGCAATCCCATCAATTTTACTTTTATCCTGCTCCATAAAACCATAATTTACCTGGCAAAAAGCGGCATAATAATAGGGTATCCATTCTTTTTTTTCGGCGGCCGCAATGCGTTCAAAATTATTAGCCATAGTTAACAGGTTAGGTGGATAACGGAAGCTGGAGTCAAGCGCGGCAAGGTTTTTTTTCATTGCGGCGATATACCGTTCGCTTTGAGCAAATAGTAATAGTGACCCCATTAAAAAACTAATTGATAAGATTACTTTCTTCATTGTTGATATTTTTTAATTGAACGTTGTATGAATTGATTGTTTAAAATATTAAGCACTTTTAGAATTAAAGCGGTAGGCATTATTGCAATTCCGGCAGCCCCTGGTTATATCCCATCCGTTGCACTTTTTTATAAATTGTTGTTGATGGCATCCTGTGTTCTGTCTGTACCAAAACTCAGGAAGCAGGCAATAAAAGCAAAACGCCTGCTGGGTGGGCGTACCGGCACCCGCCGGTTACCATCATTGCTGTAATTGTAATTGAATACCTGTTCCTGTCCCAGTACATTGTTAATTCCCAACACCCAAACTGCAAAAGTTTTGGCGTCCGTTTTACCCAGGTTAGGCAAAAAATTTACGCTAAAACTTAGGTTGTGAAAGTTGATGGTTTTTCCCTGGTCGGCGATCACATATTTATTTTGGTTATTATCGAAGGCAATATTGTAATAGGGCCTGCCGGTGGCGAAATTATAGCTGAAATTAAACCCGGTTTTCCAGGGTACTACAAAACGCTTAAAGATAAAGGCGGCTGTGTGACTGGCAGCAAAGGGCGGTTGTATTTTAGCGGGATAATTTAAAAAATCCCGTTTGGTATTCAGGTACGAATAAGATATCCAGTAATCTACATTTTTGATGGTCTTTTTATCCCGCCAAAAAAATTCTATACCGCTGGCCTCTCCAAAACCTTCATTGTTTGCAGCAATATCTCTTGCCGCAAGCGACGGAATGGTTTTATAAAGATTGTCATAATTTTTATAGAACACTTCTGTGCGTAAGGTAAAATCAGCGGTTTGCCTGGTGTATTGAAATATATAATGAGTGGCTTTGGAATAATCCAAACCAGCCACCCCCGGCAATAATCGCCTTTCAGGATTTTGGTAAAATATACCATAGGCAAGGGAGGCCTGGCTTTTATCGCCTAATTTATAAGCCAGAGACAACCTGGGCGCTATATTCCATCGGTCGATGATTTGGGAATATTCTACCCGCGTTCCTATTTTAGCCGCAAGGCTATTGGTTAAGTAAATGTCTGCTTCGGTAAAACCGGCATACAGTTGATCTACTATGGCTTCATCAAACTTATTTCCGTTAAAAAGCGTGAACGTTGTTTTTTCATTGCTATAAAAATAATCACTACCGAAACGTATTGCCGATAGTCCCTTCAGCCGCTTTTCAAGCACCACCCTGCCCTGCGCATATTGGGCGGTATTAATAAGCGAAAAGTTTTTGAAAGTATAGAACACCGGGTTGCTAACTGAAACTTTCCTGTCGCCGGCATCCTGTAATTCATTTACAATATCATCTTTGTTGGTGCCAAAGCTAATCCCGGTATTTATTTTCCAGCCATTTCCCAGTCTTTCTTTAAGGTTGAGGTTTTGATAGGTATTAAAATTATCCAATTTAAACGCATTTTTTAATAACAGGGAATCAATATCAGGCGTTCTAAAGCCAACCTTATTAGCGCTGATATAACCATAGTATTTGAGAAAGCCCCCATTTTTTGTTTTGATGCGAAAGTTAGCATCACCCTGGTGTCCCTGGGGAACTTTGTAAAAATCCTGCCGCTGTTTAATCACATTAAAGGCCAGCCACAGGTTGGTATAGTTGTAAGAAATGCCCCAGGAAGATTTTTTGTCCTTTGCAAGATGTTGTATCCCTCCACCTACACCCACAACAGAAACTCCAAAGTCAGCTGATGTTCTATCAGGAAGGTCATTACTTTCAAGAATAAGGGCAGAGGAAAGCGCCTGTCCGTACAACGCCGAGTATCCGCCAGTGCTAAAAACGGTGCCCTTAAAAAGAAAAGGGTTAAACCTGCCCCTGGTAGCAATGCCCGGGGTGCTGCTATAAAAAAAGTTGTTTACCAGGTTCCCATCCATATATATTTTACTCTCCGTAGCGGTACCACCCCGCACAAACAGGCCCTCACTTTCACCCACCTGCTGGGTTCCGGGCAACGATTTCAAAGCACTGGTAATATCCCCGTTGGCGCTGGGCGTGGTAACAATGTCGATTGAATTTAAAACGGCCCCCTTATTCCTGTCACTTGCTTCAAAAGATCCTGCCGAAATAACAACTGCCTTTAATTCAGTCACCTGTTCCTTCAACGATAGCTGCTGAACAATAGGCGTTTCCCTAATATCGATGCCTACCGTTACGGTGTTGTACCCGGTAATGGAAGCCTCCAATTGCTGCGCACCTTTTTCCCCCGTTTCAAAACTGAATGAACCGCTGGAGTCGCTGGTGGCGCCATCGTACGTGTTTTTAAGTACAATACTAACACCGTAAAGCGGCTTATTCCTGGTATCCGTTATTTTGCCGGATATTTTAACCTGGGCAATCATATTGCCCCCGCCCAGCAATAAAGCGATGATTATTAACTGTTTCATTTCCTATAAATAAGGCACAAACATAAATTAGTTTACAATATAAACCAAATTAATTTTGTGCGTTACATTTTATTTTACCGTTAGAAATGACCTTTTTTTTGCTTTACAAAAATCTGCGTAATCTATTGATTTTTAAATGGTTATTTACTTTTTACTGGTATGGGTTGGCGCTAATTT
Source organism: Chitinophagales bacterium (assembly GCA_038330815.1). GTDB lineage: Bacteria > Bacteroidota > Bacteroidia > Chitinophagales > Chitinophagaceae > Ferruginibacter. The sequence goes on from JBBQOJ010000046.1 coordinate 7,928, forward strand.
GGAAGCATAAAGTTATTAACATCTAAAAAAATTTATTTTTTTATGTGGAGGCAATTTGTAATTTAGCAATAGAATTTAATGGGTTAGTAAGTACAAAGGGTTGGCAGAAATGCTGACCCTTTTACTTTGTACAAGGCTACCCGTTAAACCTAAATGGAATTGTTTGCTATCTGAATTGAAGAATGATTGATTTTTGAAGAGATGCCGCTAAATTTTATAAGTAACGAAATTTATGCACAATTATTATTCATCCGAACCTGCTCCCCCTGTTTACCCATAGCAACTCTATTCATAACTGGGCACAAATAAATACAATCGCTCTGAGGAGGATGGTTATTTAACGGGAAACTAATTTTCCGGATTACTTTTACAAAATGAGTAAGTCAAAGTCTGCATTTTTTTGCCAAAGTTGCGGTTATGAGAGTGCCAAATGGGTAGGCAAATGTCCCGGATGCAATAACTGGAATACGTTTGTTGAGGAAGTAATTGTAAAGGGAAACGATAAAAAAGAAAACAACGAATGGAAGGAGTACAACGGAACCGCGAAACTAAAAACCATTTCCATCAATGCGGTCAGTAGCGCGGCTGAAAAAAGAATGATTACCCAGGATGGAGAAGTGAACCGGGTATTGGGTGGTGGTATCGTAATGGGAAGTATTGTATTAATCGCCGGTGAGCCAGGCATTGGTAAATCAACCTTGTTTTTACAAATAGGCCTTCAATTCGCCGGTATTACCACGCTGTATATTAGCGGAGAGGAAAGTGAACAGCAGATAAAGATGCGCGCTGACCGGGTGGGTGCAAAGAGCGACTCTTTTTACCTGCTAACTGAAACGAATACCCAAACCATTTTCCAGGAAATAAAAAAATTGAAACCCCAACTGGTAATTGTAGATTCCATACAAACCTTACAATCCCCGTTTGTAGAAAGCGGGCCCGGCAGTGTAAGCCAAATAAGGGAATGTACGGCAGAACTGCAAAGGTTTGCTAAAGAAACCAATACCCCGGTTTTTTTAATTGGCCATATCACCAAAGATGGGAATATCGCCGGCCCCAAAATCCTGGAACACATGGTAGACACCGTACTGCAGTTTGAAGGTGACCGGCATTATGCCTACCGTATTTTGCGCACCCTTAAAAACCGTTTCGGCTCCACTTCAGAATTGGGTATTTATGAAATGACAGGCAGTGGCATGCGGGCGGTGAGTAACCCTTCGGAAATATTATTGTCGCAAAAGGAAGAACAACTGAGTGGCATTGCCATTGCAGCCACCATTGAAGGCATACGCCCCTTGCTGATTGAAGGCCAGGCACTGGTTACACAAAGTGTTTATGGAACCCCTCAACGTACGGTAACTGGTTTCGACCTAAGGCGTTTGCAATTGTTACTTGCGGTGCTGGAAAAAAGAGGCGGTTTTCATTTTGGCGTAAAGGATGTGTTTGTGAATATCGCTGGTGGTATAAAAGTAGAAGACCCGTCCATCGACCTGGCAATTGTGGTGGCTTTATTAAGTAGCTATGAAGATATTCCCGTAAACCAGCATTATTGTTTTGCAGGCGAAGTGGGATTGAGCGGTGAGATAAGGGCGGTTAACAGGATAGAACAGCGAATTGCAGAAGCAGAGAAACTGGGTTTTGAAAAAATAATTGTAAGCAAATACAATACAAAATTCCTGGCAAAAAATACTGCCCATATCGAAATAGTTCCGCTTTCGAAGGTGGAAGAATTATACCAGTATTTATTTTAAACCATCGGATGGCAGTAGGCAGATAAATATATTTTAAAAGCGCTCCTTTTTTTTATATTTATACATGCGTTCGTTGCAATCCGTACTTTCCGACGCCCTCCACCTTTTCTATCCGCACATTTGTACGGGTTGCGGTAGTGATTTGCTACCACCCGATCATCTGCTTTGTTTGAAATGTATCAGCCGGTTGCCCCATACCAACTTTGCCATG
>JBBQOJ010000047.1:0-9884 GCA_038330815.1 Chitinophagales bacterium
TCGCCATAATAATGCACTTTGTTGCTTTGCAAAACGGGTGCAATACTAGTGGTAGAAATGGGCGCCATTTTTTTATCGTGTGTTTTCAGTTTTTCAGCATTCTTAAAAGTAATCAACTTTAAAACGCCTGGCAGTTTTTCATCTTCAGAAGAATCAATCGAAACGATTTCACCTTTTGCTATGGTACTATTAATTCCCTGGGCGTACACCTTTTTCGCCACGGCAAATTCAGATGCATACTTAGCCTTTCCCCTAACTTTCAGGTGGCCTTCTACTCTGTCAATAGCGTTTCCTACCCCTGTTGTGTTCGACTTATTCTGCATAATAAATTATTTTTTGGTCGGTCTATGCTTTTCTTTCGTAAGCTTGTGTAAGCGCTCTCACAATTGCCTTCGTGCCCATTTCAACCTTGTATTTGTTTTCTTTAAATGGCTTTGCGTCTTTCATTTCCAGGTCAGCAGCCACTTCAAAAATTGCCTGCCCTGGTCTTTTGCCTGCCAGGTATGCTTCGGCTTTCGTCAGCTTCCAGGGTTTGTGTGCTACACCACCCATGGCAAGCCCGGCTTTGGTAATAACACCATTGTTCACTTGCAGCCCGGCAGCAACCGACAGCAAAGCAAAGGCATAGCTGGAGCGTTCACGGATTTTTAAATAATAATAATGATCTGAAAATATCGGCTTAGATAGATGAATAGCGGTAATCAATTCACCGGGCACCAGGTTGGTATCTTTTTCAGGCTCGTCCCCTGGCAATCGGTGAAAATCGGTGAAGTTGATCATACGTGATGAACCACCGGGTTTTCGCACTTCAACTGTTGCCCCAATTGCGGTTAGTGCCACACACATATCGGAGGGATGAACAGCAATGCATTTGTCGCTATATCCAAAAATAGCGTGTAAGGCATTTATTCCGTTGATAGCGCCACACCCCGAACCGGGCTGCCTTTTATTACAGGGCATAGAAGTTTCAAAAAAATAAGGGCAACGGGTACGCTGCAACAAATTTCCCCCGTTGGTGGCCATGTTCCTTATTTGGGCGCTGGCTGCAGACAGCATAGCCATGGAAAGCAAAGGATATTTCGTGCGCACTTCACGGTTATTGGCCGTTGCTGCATTGTTGAGCATTGCCCCCAACGTTAAACCACCATCAGTTTTGGTCGTAATTTTTTTATAGTCGAGATTCGTAACATTGATAAGTTGGTCAGGACGTTCCACATCTTCCTTCATCAGGTCTACCAGGTTAGTGCCGCCTGCCAGGTAATGTGCATTTGGGTGGGATGCCTGCAGCGCCTGTTCCATAGTAGTTGCACTGGTGTAAGTGAATGGTCTCATGATCTGTTGATTTTAAGTTGTCAATTTTCAGGTGTCTAAGTGGTAGCCATCGATACAAAGTTTAGGCGCTCTTTGCCTTCTCCATCTGTTCCTGCGTAGCAAATTCCCAGGTAGGCATCTCAGCATCTCCTGAATGAACTTGTTTAAAAGCCTGGACAATATTGTTGTAGGCTCCGCAACGACAAATATTGCCAGACATTCGTTCCCTGATCTCTTCTTCTGACAGTTTTAAATTATGCTGCAACTGCTTGAAATCCTCCGTCACATAACTAGCTTCCCCGTTTTTTGCTTCTTCCAACAAGGCTACCGAGGAGCAGATCTGCCCTGGTGTGCAATAACCACATTGAAATCCATCATGTTTTAAAAACGCCTCCTGCATGGGATGCATCTTTCCGTCTTTAGCCAATCCCTCAATTGTTGTGATCTCTTTGTCTTCACAAGTGGCAGCGAGTGTAAGACATGACAGGTGTCTTTTTCCATCAATGATTACTGTACAGGCCCCGCACTGCCCATGGTCACAACCTTTCTTAGTTCCGGTAAGCGCCAGCCGCTCCCTGAGTGCATCTAATAATGAGGTCCGCGAATCAAGGGTCAACGGCTTTACCATATCATTTACCCGCAGCTTTACCTTTATTTCGTTCATAAGAACATTGGGATTATCGGGCAGCTTATGTATAGTGTTTGCGAATACTTCCGAAGTAAAATAATTGGAAGCACAGATACTTAAACTGGCTGCGGAAACCTGTTTCAAAAATTTCCGTCGGGTACTTCCCTTCAGGCCCATCTGGTCGAGGATATTTTCTTCATCTTCGCTTAAATTGACTGGCTCAACTTTTTCTTTCCATTTTTTTATTTCTTTCATAAGTAATGTTTTGTAGAGATAGGTCTCTGCTTGTTGCCAATATAAATTTCACCAAACAAAAATTATTCCGTGATATGAACATGGAACCCATCTTAAAAAAACAATCATACAATAGATCATATTGGGGCGGGGATTAACGGCTTTTCTAAATAAATTGAGTGCCTTAATTGTTGTTAATGATTGTTTTACAATAATAGAAGCTAACGACTGCCCAGGTTGGAGAAGGCTTTTTATAAAGTAACCATCGTTGAAATTGCTATTACCTGGAAATGCATTGGTGTAGAAAATATTGCTATTAGACTATTGGCGTTTCCGAAAAAAAACCTCACAATGGGAACAAGCTGAGGATGAGATTGCCTGCGGACTTCTCATTTATGTGATGAATGATGCCTGTATTGGATTTTTGATCCCTTCAAAAATACCATCATGAAAAACAGGTGGCAAAGAATAAAATACTACCTAATGAAAAATAGAAAAAATACGTTCTTTGATTGTGCAATAGCGCTTAATAGAATCCGAAAGAAAACTATCTAATCCTATATGGCGGCGCATTTCAGAAAAAATGAAATGATTACTGTTTTTCCAAAGGTGGCAATTTTGCTGCATTGTAGTATAATCATTAGGCAGACCTGTTAGTAATGCCCTGGTACAGTAATGGAGGCCTTTTCTACCTTCCGGTTTCAATAGGTACCACCTGCTGTGGCTTTTCCCGGTACGCCTGTTCTAATACTGTTTACCAAACCTTACCTTTGCGCCCAATTTGGTTAATGTTGAATAGGGACCTTTACAATAGGGTCCGCTTACCTTGCCAATTTTACAGATTAAGCCCAAACGATGAAGTATATCAACGAAATCAACAAACGAAAAACCTTCGCCATTATCTCTCACCCGGATGCTGGTAAAACCACCCTCACGGAAAAATTTCTACTATTCGGTGGTGCCATTCAAACAGCTGGTGCCGTTAAAAGTAATAAGATTAAAAAGCATGCCACTTCCGATTTTATGGAAATTGAACGGCAGCGGGGTATTAGTGTGGCCACCAGTGTGATGACGTTCGAGTATAACGGGCACCTAATTAACCTGTTGGACACCCCCGGGCACAAAGACTTTGCCGAAGATACCTATCGTACCCTTACCGCAGTTGACAGTGTGGTGTTGGTAATCGACAGTGTAAATGGGGTGGAAGATCAAACCCGCCGCCTGATGGAAGTAATCGCCATGCGGAGCACGCCGGTTATTGTGTTTATAAACAAAATGGACCGCGATGGTAAAAACAGGTTTGATTTGCTGGAAGAAATTGAAAATGAGTTGAAGTTGCAGTTACATCCGATGACGGTGCCCATTAACAGCGGAAAGGATTTTAAAGGCGTATATGATTTACATAAAAAAAGTTTGATATTATTTACGGCCGGCACAAAGGCCAATGATGAGGATGTATTGGAAATTACTGACTTGAACGATGCGATCCTGGACGTAAAAATAGGGGAGAAGGATGCGGCCACTTTAAGGGAGGATGTTGAACTGATTGATGGCGTGTACGGTGAATTAAACCTGCCCGATTACCTGGCAGGTAGAACAGCACCGGTATTTTTTGGCAGTGCCGTAAATAATTTCGGTGTAAAGGAAATGCTGGATACTTTCATCCGCATTGCGCCCACACCACGCCCAAGACAAACTACCGAAAGGGATATTACACCGGAAGAAGATAAGTTTAGTGGATTTATCTTTAAAATTCATGCCAACCTTGATCCCAAACACCGCGATCGCATCGCTTTTTTGCGGGTGTGTAGCGGGCGTTTTGAAAGAAACAGGTATTACAAACATGTACGCCTGGAAAGAGACCTTCGTTTCAGCAATCCCTATAGTTTTTTGGCGCGTCAGAAGGAGGTGATAGAAGATGCTTACCCGGGTGATGTGGTGGGTTTGTTTGATACCGGCAACTTTAAAATAGGTGATACACTCACCGAGGGCGAAAAATTTTATTTCACCGGTATACCTTCCTTCTCTCCTGAGATATTTAAGGAAGTGCAAAATAAAGATCCGATGAAAACCAAGCAACTGGAAAAAGGATTGTTGCAATTGACGGATGAAGGGGTGGCCCAGTTATTTACCCAGTTTGGAGGTAATAAAAAGATCATCGGGTGTGTGGGTGAACTGCAGTTTGAGGTAATTCAATACCGCCTGCTGCAGGAATACGGGGCTTCGGTACAAATGAATAGCCTGCCTTTTTATAAAGCCTGCTGGCTTACCAGCAACGATCCCAAAAAACTGGAGGACTTTACAAAATTTAAACAAGCCAATATTGCAGAGGATAAAGATGGCCACCTGGTTTACCTTGCCCAAAGCGAATGGTTTTTAAATACCGAAAGGCAGAATAATCCCGACATCGTATTTCATTTTACCAGTGAGATACATAAATAAAGAATGCCCGTTTAAGTAAGTGGGTGTTAGTTTTTCCTGGCCAATTGAATACTGTTAATTATAAGCAGTGCATCTTTATTTTTGGCCAAAATTATCGTACCAAACTAAACGCTCCCTTCTTAAATACCGCGTTATCGCAGGATGTTTTTGCCTTAATGATATAAATAAAAACCGCTGGATCCTGGTCAATGCCTTTGTACTTGCCATTCCAACATTGTCCGGGTTGGTTGGTATAAAACACCCTTGCCCCAAAGCGATTGTAAATGCTGAAATCCAGTTCAAGGATAGCGCCCCAATTTTTCATACCATAGCAGTCATTCAGGCCGTCATTATTCGGGCTAAAAGCCGTGGGCATGAGGTACCCATTTTTATTTGCCTGGCTAACGTTAACGATTACACTATCAAAACCACTGCACCCCATTAGATCGGTACCCTGTACCAGGTATTTTGTTGTTACCCCTGGTGATGCCACGGGGTTGCCGATGAGCGGATTGCTGAGCGATAAAGCGGGTGTCCAAATGTATTGGTCAGCACCTGCGGCAGTTAACCTGCTGTTATTGTTAGAACAATCGATGTCATTTGATTTGTTGGTGGTTATAACAGGTGCAGGTAATACCGTGATAGTGGTAGAAAGGGTAGTGTCAATATTACAAACGGCTTCAAATATACTAACCGAGTAGGTAGTGGTGGATAGGGGCGAAGCCATGGTGTTGGCAGAGGTTGGCTGGTTTAGGGTAACGGCAGGTGTCCACGAATAGGTACTTCCGCCAGTGGCAGCAAGTGCTACAAAAGTATTTTGGCAGGTGTTGCGGGAGGGGGTTAAGGTAAATGCCGGGTCGGGGCGGATGCTGATTTTTAGAGAATCACTGCTGGTACAGGAATTGACACCCGTTACGGTTACATAATATACGGTGGCCACCAAAGGCGTAGCAACCGGGTTGGCGGTGTTGGCATTGGCCAGGCTGCCAACCGGTAACCAGGAATAGGCACCTCCGCCAGTGGCACTTAGCTGCAAGGAGCCGTTTTTACAAATACTGGAATCCGGCGTTTTACTGATTACCGGCGTTGGCAATAAGCTAATGGTAACCGTATCTTTCGACGTGCAGCCATTGCCGTTAGTGCCGGTAACAATGTACCTGGTGGTTGCTGTAGGCAGGGCTACCGGGTTGGCAATAGCCGAATTATTCAGTCCTGTGCCCGGGGACCAGTTGTAACTAATTGCGCCGCTGGTATTCAATTGAAAAGAAGTACCTGCGCAACCTGAAATATCGTTATTGGTTTTAACCACCAGGCTGTCAACGGTAATTTTTACAGAATCACGCTCCAGGAAAACTGGTGCGAAGGAGATATCATCCAGGGCAAAATCATTTCCCTGCACCGCAGTATTTTTATTTACAATAGAAATGGTGGCCGTTGTGTTGCTGCCCGAGTTCCAGGTAGTGTAAAACTGGCTCCAGTTGCAGGTGGGTAAACTGGCGGTGATAGGCGTGCCTACATCGTTGCCATTGATTGAAAACCTTAGCTGGGCCGGGTTGGGTGGCCACAAAGCCTGCACCCAGGTGGAAAAAGCATAGTTGGTATTGGGTGTTACTGCTACTTGTTGCGTCCACACGATCGCATCCGGGGTGGGCGCACCGTTCACCAACAGCATGTTGCCGTTACCGGTAGTATGGTCTCCGCAGTTGCTTAAACCTGGGTTCCAGGCTGCGGGACTGGGGCCAATAAAGAATTGCGCTTCCGTGGTATTGGGGTTGGCAAAATTATAGTTAGACGTGAAGCCCGTGTTGCCACTATTAAAATTTCCATTCGTTAACAGGTTGATTCCGGTGACCTCGGCAGTGTAATAATAGGTAATATTTTGGGTTGTGTTGGTTGTGGGATTAGGCGAATTTGGATTATCCAGGTAGGTAGCTGGCGTCCAACAAAAACTTAAAGCTGGCCGGGTCAATAGCTGCTTCGAACTACCAAAGCAAATGGTAGTATCATTGGTGTTTACGATGTTATTGGTGGTTACGTTAACTGAAATGGTTTTGATAATTGAATCCTGGCAGGTGCCGTTGGTTACAATATACTTCACCAGGTAGTTACCAGGGCCTGCATAGGAATGGGTTGCATTTGCCTGGCCGCTTACCGTAGTGCCATCTCCAAAATGCCAAACGGACGTGTGGCCAACTATTCCAATACCGTTGAAAGCCACTTCAAATGGAGTACATACGGTGCGTTGGTAGTTAAAGTCGATACCCAACCCTGCAGCAACCGTTACCATTTTTGAAATACTGTCTTTACAGCCGTTAATATCTGTAACAATTAATTTAACCGTGTAATTGCCGGTGTTAGTATACACATGAGCGGTATTTTGCGTATTGGCGGTGGTGGCATCACCAAAATACCATTGCCAACTGGTAACTGGGGTAAAGCTGGTATAAGCGGTTCCGCTGAAATGATAGCCTGAACAGCTGCTAAGGCTGTCTTTAATTCTTACAGAATCAACATTCTTTTTGAAGGGAAGGTTACTTGTGTGAACTGCAAGTGAAAACAGGTTACTGCCTGTTTGGCCAGCAGTAGCGCCCCAGGGATTATTATTATCCCCGGGGATTACCCCATTTAATCCACCATTGATGGCAGGGGTAACATTGGCAGGTTTGGAAGGAGCATTCAACCAGGTAACACCTGCGCCTCCGCCGCCTCCGGGACCAATCCGGCCTGCACCCGCTGCAATATTAAATATCGAAATATCCCCGCCCTTTCCCCCGGCAACATTCAATTGTAAGGTATTGGCATAAGTAGCGGCATTAATTAAAATTGCACCACCGCCACCTCCTCCGCCACCGGCATCATGACAATTGGCAAAAGCCGGCGAGGTGCATTGGGGAGCATCACCACCCTTTGATAGGATAGCATAACCAGCGGACGACATATTCGTCGTTTGAATAATAACAATACCTCCACCATTGCCGCCCTGCATGGCTGACCCGCCTATATTATCCACATGACCCGATCCGCCACCTCCTCCCATAAAAATTTTGTTTTGTGCATTTGAATAAAGCAAGGGTTTACCGCCAATGCCCCGGTTGTCGAAGGGCGCATTACCACATGCTTCCAGCTGGTAGCCGCCAAAGCCACCACTGGTTGCGTTGGAACCGCCACCACCACCGGAATTGTGGCCTAAACCGCCACCGCCACCGTTGGCCAGTGCACCCTTTCCATAAGATTTACCCGTGCTGATAAGTGCAATTCCTTCTCCCTTCGCTGCTGCAATGGTGGAGGGTGCCGGATAAAAATAATTGTTTTGCATACACGATAAAACCTGTGACCCTGTATTGGCACTATTACCTCCCCTGAAGCCCTTGCCGGATACATCAATATTGGCATTTAACTGCACATTGTCCCTGGCATTGAATACCAATACCCCTCCTTTTGCCCCATCCCATGGAAGACAGGTAAGGGTGGACGTAATATTGGCTGTATTGAAATAGGGTACCCGTATTAGTTGCACTTTACCATTTGGTACGTCAAATCCCCGGGTGATCGTATTTTTTAATTCTATGATATTGCCTGACTTGCCTTTAACAAAGTTAAAAGTGTAATTTCCGGCATTTTTATAATCCGTCACCCCTCCAAAAGCCGCTGTGTTATTGGAATCGATGATGGCACCTTGCATTTGTATCATCAACACGGTGTCGCCAGTTTTGAATGCACCGGCATCTGCCACCGTCACTAAATTGGTGCAGGGATTAAAGGCCAGCACAGGTGTATAATCATTGATGATGCCACCAATACCCGGGGTAACTACGATGTTACAGGAGTCGGGCGTGAAAGTACAGTTGGTATTTGCCTGGTTGATTGCAGCGCTGCCTCCAAGAGTACCATTGAATGCGGCATTGCCCTGTTTATTCACCAGGTTGTCAAAAGTATAATATGCTACCAGCCCGGCCTGTGTGGTGGGGTTGGGGAGGGAAGCATTCATATAGGTTTTAAGTTCTGCCTGTGTTTTTGCAACATTCCAGATCCTGACTTCGTTGATGTAACCAATAAAGTTGGTATTGAAAGTCCTTGGCTCATAATATCCAATGGTAGTTTTCCAAGTATTCTGGAAAAGAGTACCACTTGCTGCCACCTGGCTCATCAGGAAGCCATTTCTATAAAATTTCAATGTGCTACCGTCATACACCATCGCTACATGATAGGTCTTGTTTAATTGGATATCACAAATATCAGGGGTTCGGAAATAGCCATTTGTGGTGGTAATTTCGGCATTATTTGGTCGTAACAAATAGTTTGCATCCGCTGGGGTATTGTGTTTAGAGACAATATCTCCACCAAATATTTGCCCGCCAGAATACGTTGTGGTTCGATTAATAGTGGCTTCCACGGTAATTTTATTTCCTGAAATGTTAACCTGCCCTGCTTCTACAAAGGACGGGTTTACCGGGTTATAAAGCCAATTATTACAAGTTTGGGATTTTGCTAAAAAAATTTGGCAGAAAAAAAAGAGAATAAGGGATAAAAATTTAATCATGGTTGGTAGGGAAGGGTAAGGAATGGAACGCCTAAATGTATGGCTTTATTTTAAATGCCGGTATAATTATGCGGTGTGATGGATTTCAATTCCTTTTTAATACTGGCGGTAATTTTTAATGCGTTAATGAACTGGTGGATGGCTTGTTTATCAATCGCATTTTTTCCCCTGGTCAACTCTTTTAACGCCTCGTAGGGTTGTGGGTAGTTTTCTCTTCTTAGCACAGTTTGAATCGCCTCTGCCACTACCGCCCAGTTCTGTTCCAAATCCGATTTCAATTTCGGTTCATTTAGTACCAATTTTTCTAATCCCTTTTCCATTGATTTAATGGCCAGGATGGTATGAGCAAAAGGAACGCCGATATTCCTTAATACCGTTGAGTCGGTTAAATCGCGTTGCAAACGGGAAACGGGCAGCTTGGCCGACAGGTGTTCCAACAATGCATTGGCCATACCCAGGTTTCCTTCCGCATTTTCAAAATCAATCGGGTTTACCTTATGGGGCATCGCGGATGAACCGATTTCTCCTTTTTTGGTTTTTTGCTTAAAGTAATCGGCACTTACATACGACCAGATGTCCCTGCACAAATCCATAAAAATGGTATTGATCCTTTTAATAGCATCGAAATGAGCGGCCAGTGTGTCGTAGTGCTCTATTTGGGTGGTATATTGCTGGCGTTGCAGCCCCAGCCTTGTTTCGGTAAACTCATTGGCAAACTTAATCCAATCGTATTTCGGGTAGGCTACATGG